>NZ_HG779784.1:0-29992 GCF_000582705.2 Microbacterium sp. C448 | reverse complement strand
GGGCAAGCGCCTGAAGGAGGGGACGGAGCTCTGGGTCATGACACCGCGAGCCCTCCGCACCATGGCCGACCGCAACGGGTACACCCGCGCGATCACCCGGGCCGGCGGCAAAGTGCTGACCGATTCGTGCCCTGCCATGTCGCGCGCAGCCCCTCCCGGCACGAAGGTATTCGCGACGGACTCGGCCAAACAGGCGCACTATCTCCCCGCCATCCTCGGCATCGAGGCTTGGTTCGGGACGCTCGAAGAGTGCGTGGACGCTGCCATCACGGGACGCTGGCGCGGGGCGCTCGCGTGAGCGCCGTCACGGACGACTACCGCGAGCCGATCACAGAATTCCGCGGACGGGGCATCGTGCCCGGCGTGACCGAGGCCGAGGCTCTCGTGACACACGACCCGATCTCGGGCTTCGGAGGGATCGACGTCGCGACCGGCACGGTCATCGAACCCCGCCACGAGCTGTTCGGTGTGTGCTTCACGGGCAAGGTGCTCGTCTTTCCCGGCGCCAAGGGTTCTTCGGGCTGGTCGGGGTTCTTCCAGTCGACGCGGCTCATGGGCACGGCACCCGCGGCGATGGTGTTCAACATCGTCACGACCAAGGCCGTTCTCGGGGCGATCGTCACCCGCATCCCGACCGTCGTCGAAGCCTCGCCCAACCCGCTCGACGTCATCCGCACGGGGGATCTGCTCCGCGTCGACGGCGACACAGGGGTCGTCACCGTGCTGCGTCGCGGTGCTGCCCCTGCAGGTTCCCCGCGAGTTCGCCCGGCTGATTCCATCCAGTAAAAACTCGCGTTTGCATCCCGAGTTATGCTCGGCACACTCGATGGACCGGCCGCACAGTTGCGGGCGGGTCATCCGACACAGGAGTCGAAAATGTCCACAGCAGTGCAGAAAAAGAGCCCCTGGTCCTTCCGTCGACGCATGCGAATCACGACCACGGCGCTCGTCGCCGTAGCCGGTCTCGCCCTCGCGGGATGCACGGGAACAGCCGCGCCGTCGGCGAGTGAGGGCGAGGCTGCCCCCGCCGAACTCAATGACATCGTCGTGGTGTCGTTCCTTCCCCTCCAGTCCTTCACCTTCACTCCCGAGATGTACGCATACTCGTCGGGGATCTTCGAGGAGTACGGCCTCGACGTCCAGCTTCAGCCCGTGCAGGGAACATCGGCCGCCATCCAGACGCTGCTCGGTGGCGCGACCCCGATCACCCGCGTCAGCACGGTCGACGTCATGCCCGGCATGGAGTCCGGCCAGCCCATCGTCGGCGTCGGCACGATGGCCTACCGCAGCAACCTGCGCGTCATCTCGACCGAAGAGAACCCGATCGAATCGGCAGCCGACATGGAGGGCAAGGTCATCGGACTCGGCTCGGTCGGCGGAACGAGCGAGAAGATGCTCAACTTCGCCCTCGACGAGGCCGGGGTGGATCGCGACTCGGTCACGCGTCAGGCCGTTCCCGTCACGTCCGCGACCTACGAGCTCGTCAAGCAGGGTCAGCTCGACGGCTACGTCGTCAGCCTCGACACCTCCATCGGCATCACCGAGCAGAACGAGGATGCCGTATCGAGCCCCGCAGGTCTCGTCGATGCCCCCGAGCGTCAGGTCTGGATCACGACCCAGTCGAACCTCGAGAACCCGGAGCGCGTCGAAGAGATCGAGCTGTTCCTGGCCGCCATCAAGGAAGCGACGCAGGAGATCATCGACGACAGCGAGAACGACTTCGCCAACGTCCTCGCCACGCTCCGCGACAGCGGTGACTGGGACTTCGCGGCTCTGACCGACGACGCGATCGCGGTCGAGGCCTTGAAGACCTACACGACCGAGACGTGGATCGACTCGACCGGCACCGTCGGTCTGCTCGAGAACGACGAGGACTTCTGGACCACGATCTACGACTCCTACGTCGCGGGCGGCTTGCTCGAGGGCGGCGCCGACCCGTCGGCGTGGATCACAAGCGACCTGCTGCCGGCCAACTAAACCTCGCAGCCATCCGGTGGTGGTCTCGCGGACTCCGCGAGGCCACCACCTTCCCCTGAAACGAGAGCGATGATGCCCCTATGAGCACCCCGATCCCGACTCCGTCCCCGGCCGGAAGCGCACCCGCATCCGGTACGACCGACACCGTCCCACGACTGAAGATCCAGGGCGTCGGACGTGACTTCATCACACGGTCCGGCACGACGCACGCTGTCTCGGGCGTCGACCTGACCATCGAGCGCGGTGAGTTCATCGCCCTGATCGGCCGATCCGGTTGCGGCAAGACGACGCTCCTGCGCATGATCGGCGGGCTGCTGTCGCCCACCGCGGGCACGATCGAGGTCGACGGCAACAATCTGTGGCGCGGCACGACCGTCGATGAGTCGGCGATCACCAAGCTCGGCTTCGTCTTCCAAGAGAGCAACCTCTTCCCCTGGCTGTCGGTGCTCGACAACATCGCCCTGCCGATGAAGCTGCGCGGGGCGAGCAAGCAAGCCCGCCGCGCCCGTGCCACCGAGCTCGCGGCCCTCGTGGGCCTCGGCGGGTTCGAGAAGTCCTACCCGCGTGAGCTGTCGGGCGGTATGCGCCAGCGTGCAGCCATCGCGCGTGCACTCTCGACCGAGCCTGACCTGCTGCTGATGGACGAGCCGTTCGGCGCCCTCGATGCTCTGACGCGCGAGCGCATGAACCTCGAGTTGCAGCGCATCGTGCTCGAGACGACATCGACCGTCGTCTTCGTCACCCACGACATCCCCGAGGCGGTGTTCCTGGCCGACCGCGTCGTGCACATGACGCCGCGACCGGGTCGCGTGCGTCAGATCCTGCCGGTCGCCGAGCCGAAACCCCGCACGATCGACACCACGACGACCGCCGAATTCAACGAGATCGTGCGGAAGCTCCGTCACGACATCGACGAGGAGAACTGATGAACCGCCAGAAGGTCATGCGGATCCTGCCCTGGGTCGTGACGCCGGTTCTGGTCGTCGTGATCATCGTCATCTGGCAGCTGGTCGTGACGATCGGGCAAGTCAACCCGTTCCTGTTCCCACCGCCCGCCGCGGTCGGCGAGAAATTCATCGGACTGTTCACAACCCCGGGAATCTGGGGTCACACCCTGACCACGCTGTCCGAGATCCTCATCGGGTTCGCGATCGCCGTCGTGACCGGTGTCGTCGTCGGCGTGCTGCTCGGAAAGCTGCCCTGGCTTGAGGCGAGTGTGCGTCCGCTCATCGTCATCACGCAGGTCGCCCCGAAGGTCGCCTTCATCCCGCTGTTCGTCATCTGGTTCGGATTCGGCATCACGTCGAAGATCTGGCTGTCGGCCCTCTTGGCCTTCTTCCCGATCATGCTCAACATGCTCCTCGGTGTCCGCTCGGTCGAGCAGGGGCAGCGCGAGGTCATGAAGAGCTTGAACGCATCGCGCACGCAGACCCTGCTCCAGCTCGAGATGCGAAGCGTCCAGCCCTATCTGTTCGCGGGTATGGAGGTCGGTATCGTCCTGGCCACGACCGGTGCGATCGTCGGTGAGTACATCGCCGGCAGCCAGGGACTCGGATTCCTCGTCGTCTCGAGCATGAACCAGCTGGATGCCGCGCTCACCTTCGCGCTCATACTCTGGCTCTCGCTGCTCGGGCTCGCGCTGTATCTGATCGTGAACGAGCTGAAGCGCTTCTTCATCCCGTGGCACGAGTCGGTGTACGGACTGCGCAACACCACCGCGTAAAGCGCCGCGCACGGCGCCTTACCGAATAGGCCGACGGATGACCTCCGTCGGCCTATTCGTTGCCTCGGACGACCCGGGGTTTGAGCGCAGCGGCGGACCGGCCCCGGATGGACGACCACCACACACCCGCGCCGTAGGCGACGTCATCGAGGCGCCGGGCGAGCGTGAACCGCACCGGGTCGAGCCGGGGACGCAGTCGCACGTACTCGATCGCGGCATCGCCGAGGGCGGCGACGAGCGCGGCGCGGCGCACCCGCTTCGACCCGAGGGCGAGGACGATCGTGAGCGGCCACCAGTGCCGCACCAATAGCGCCGATCCCTGCACGAGCGTCGTGACCGTTCCCTGAGCGGCGAGAAGCGCCGCGAGACTGCGCCGATTCGGGATATGCGAGATACGTCGGGAGATTCGTGCGGCAAAAGCCGCGACGATGCCGACACCGACCGGCACGGACCACGGGCGCTGCGCCAGGGTGACGGTGAGTAGCGCGATGCTCCACGGTGGCAGGGCCACCGGCGCGATGTCCTGCGGATGCCGCACACCGAGCCCGTAGGCCCCCGTGCCGTAGTCGAACTTGCGCCGCATCCAGGCCACGAGCGAGGCGCGATGTTCGTGCCGGACGATCGCGGTGGGGTCGTACGTCACGCGATGACCGGCGGCCACGAGACGCCACACGAGGTCGACGTCCTCTCCGACCCGGAGGTCGGCATCGAACCCGCCCCCGAGCGCAGAGACACGTGCGACGAGGCTCGTGCTCGACACCCAGGACACGCGGCTGCGTGGACGGACGGTCGAGGCATCCGGACCCAGATCGAGTGAGGACCGCGCGTCCTCGTACCTTTCGAGCCAGGTCCCGCGTTCGCGCCGCAGCCCGCGGACACCGGGTGCGACCAGAGCGACGTCGGGGTCGATGAGGTGCCGGAGGAGCGTCTGGAGCGCGCCCTCATCGAGGACGACGTCGGAGTCGACGAATGCCACGTACGGCGTCTGCGCCGTCGACATGCCGGCGTTCCGCGCGGCGGCGGGGCCCCGATTCTCGGGCAGTTTCACGAGCCGCGCGCCATGCTCGGCCACGACGCGAGCAACGGCCTGCGGACGAACGGAGCCGTCGTCGACCACGACGACCTCGGCGACACCCGTGGGGACGCTCGCGAGCAACCGGGCGAGTGGGGTCGGGCGGTCGCGCACGGGGATCACGACCGTGAGCATGCTGAGAGGAACGTCCGGAAGGGATGCCGACAGAAGCTCGCCCATGCCGGTCTCGAGAAGGTACCGAGCAAGCGCACGGCTCGTCTCGTCACCTACCGCGAGATCGCGTCCCGGCAGTCGTTCGGCGGCCGCCGCGCTGATTCGCGAGACCCGGATCGGAGCACCGCCCACGAGCACCCGCCCGCCCGTTCGACGAGTGTGGGTATTGAGACGCACGATGCTGCCATCCGGCGGGAATGTCGGGTCAGTCATCCGTCCCGCCCCGATCGCCGGCGGCTGGCACGAGTCGTCCGTCGTCCGCGACGACGCCCGTGAGTCGCCTCCACGCTGCGTCGACGATGGTCGCCAGAAGCTGCTCGCCCGCCTCGGCCGACGCCCCACGCGGGTCGCCGAGTACTCCGTTCGGCGAGACCGCCCGCACACCGCCAGTGCGCAGGCGGGGGAGGAGAGCGGTGATCGGGTCGGTGGCGCCGGGTTCGAAACGATCGAAACGGATGGCCGGGGCACGCAGATGGGCCATGATCGACGTTTCGTCATAGCCCGCGTGGGCGTCGTGGCGCCCACCGTCGTCCGCTGCACACGGCAGCCAGGCCGCGTCGCGACCTTCCGACCGGAGCACACGGACGGACGCGACGAGGGCGTCCAGATTGCCCCCGTGCGCGTTGACGAAGACCACACGGGGCGCCCACGAGGACGCCGAGCGACCGAGCTCGATGAGCATCAGCTGAAGCGCGGCCGTACCGATCGAGAGCGTGCCCGGAAAATCCTGGTGCTCGCCGCTCGACCCGAACGCGATTAGCGGCGCGACGACGGCATCGTCACCCCGATCGCGCGACCGGGCGGCGAGTCGATCGGCGACCGTCTGCGCGATCGTCGCGTCGACGTCGAGCGGCAGGTGCGGTCCGTGCTGCTCGGTCGCGCCGACCGGCACCAGGAGGAAAGGTGTACCGACGGTCGGCCACGTTCGGTCGACGAGCCGCGCCGAATCGTCCAGCGGGTGCTGATCCGGGCGCTCGGGCATCAGTCGACCGGAGCCTGCGGAACCCCCAGTCGACGCTCGAAGCCCGGCGGGATCCAGAGGTCTTCGCGGCTCAACTCGTCGATGGAAGCCCGGCCGAGGCCGAGGACGGCAGAGTCCAACCCGCCTCGCAAGATGTCGAGCACGTTCTCGACGCCCGCCTGTCCGTTCGCGGCGAGGCCCCACAGGTACGCACGGCCGATCATCACGGCATCGGCGCCGAGCGCCAGGGCCTTCGCCACATCTCCGCCGCGGCGCACGCCGCCATCGAGGAGCACCTCGATCTGGTCGCCGACAGTCTCGGCGATGCCCGGAAGCATCCGAATCGCTGCGGGCGTGGAATCGAGATTGTTGCCGCCGTGGTTCGACACCGAGATCGCCGAGACACCGGCATCCACGGCGCGGAGCGCGTCGTCGATACGTGAGACACCCTTGAGAAGGAACGGACCGTCCCACTGCTCGCGGAGCCACGCTACGTCTTCCCAGCTCGGCGGCGGGGTCGTCATCCATTCTCCGTAGGCCCCGAAGAACGTCGGCGGCTTACCCCCGCCGACGGCCAGGTTAGGCGCCGTGAGATCGGGCACCCGGCCCGAACGCAGGAACTCGGCGAGCCACTGCGGACGCACGAGTGCGTGCGGTGCGAAGCGTGCGGCGGCGCGCAGGGTCAACTTTTCGGGAATCTCCGGGCTGCCCCAGTCGCGCCCGTGCGAGAACGACCAGTCCAGCGTCGCGATGAGGGCCTTGGCGCCGGCCGCGCGCGCCCGGTCGATTCGCTCGAGCATCGTGTCACGGGTGCCCTGCCAGTACACCTGGTAGAGCACGTTCTCGTTCGCGGCGGCCACCTCTTCGACGCTCTTGCTGGCGAACGAGCTCAGACCGATGGGGATGCCCCGGTTCGCCGCGGCGCGTGCGACCGCGACCTCGCCGTCGGGGTGGACCGCCTGCACCCCCGTCGGCGAGATGATCACCGGCATACCGATGTCGAGGCCCAGGACCGTCGTCGACAGCCGGCGCTCGGCCTGGTGACCGGCGACCTTCGGAGCGAACGCGAGCTCGCCGAACGCGGCCAGGTTGTCTTTGTACGACAGCCCCCGCTCCGACCCGGCGATCAGTGCGCCGTAAACGGGGGAGGGCAGACGCTTCTTCGCGCGACGCTGTGCCTCGGCGACCGTCTCGAACCACGGATTGGGCATGGGTGTCTCCTGAAAGGGGGTCGTGCTCAGAAAGGAATCGGATGCGTCGAATCAAGCCGTGGGCGGCACGAATCCGGCGAGCGGACTCGACGCACAGGCGCTGACGGGCATCGTCTCGATGTCGTCGCGGCGCTTCAGGGTGAGGGGAACCGGCTTGTTCGACCGAGGCCGGGGCGGCGATGTGCGATGCGAGTGATCACCGCTCGGACGAGGAGCGCCCGCGGGGTCCTGACGGCCCGCGAGCAGTTCTTCGCCATAGCCCTGGACGCACTCGGGGTCGGGTCCATCGAGCGGCAGTCCCGTGAAGAACTTCGCCGCCATGCATCCGCCCTTGCACGTGTCGAAGAATGCACATGACGCACACGCGCCACCGGTCTGCGGTGCACGCAACTCCTGGAACAACTCGGATTCGCGCCACACCTCGGTGAAGCCGCCGGGGGTGCGCACGTTGCCCGCGAGGAAGTCGTCGTGGATCGCGAATGGGCAGGCGTAGACGTCGCCAATCGGGTCGATCAGGCAGACGACGCGGCCCGCACCGCACAGGTTCAGGCCGGGGAGCGACTCGCCGTAGGCCGAGAGGTGGAAGAACGAATCGCCCGTCAACACCTCATCGGCGTGCGCGAGCAGCCAGTTGTACAGCTCGCGCTGCTGCGCCTGCGTCGGGTGAAGCTCGTCCCACACATCGGCCCCGCGACCCGAGGGCCGCAGGCGCGTGAGGCGCAACTGCGCGCCGTACTCGTCCGCGATCCGCTTGAAATCGTCGAGCTGCGGGATGTTGGTGCGTGTGCAGACTACCGACAGCTTGAAATTCTTCATGCCCGCGTCGCGGAGGTTGCGCATCGCGGTGATCGCGGTCTCGTACGAGCGCGGGCCGCGGATGTAGTCGTTGACCTCGGGCGTGGCGCCATCAAGTGAGATCTGCACGTCGACGTAGTCGTTGGCGGCGAGCAGCGCAGCGCGTTCGGGCGTGAGCATCACGCCGTTCGTCGAGAACTTGACGCCGACGTGGTGCTGGGTCGCGTAATCCAGCAGCTCCCAGAAGTCCGACCGCACCGTCGGCTCGCCGCCGCCGATGTTGACGTAGAAGACCTGCATCCGTTCCAGCTCGTCGATGACGGCCTTGCACTCGTCGGTCGACAACTCGCGAGGGTCGCGGCGACCCGAGCTCGACAGGCAGTGCAGGCACGACAGGTTGCACGCGTAGGTGAGCTCCCACGTGAGGCAGATGGGGGCATCGAGACCGCGCTCGAACAGATCGACGAGGCGTTCGGGTCGCGGTGCCGGTGCGCGCGGGGGCGCGAGAGTCGTGGACTCGAGTGCGATGGTCATGCGGCGTGCTCCTCGATACGTCGTCGTTCGATCATTCGAGACTCAGCGAGAGTCCCGAGAGCACGCAGGTAGCGCGCTTGGTCCTCATCGGCGACGCCCACCGCGACGCACGCGGTGCGAGCGCTGGGGGAGTCCGACAGGGACGTGACGATGCTCAGCAACGTCCGGTCTTTCAGGAACGACAGCTTGCGGGTGCCGAAATGATAAAGCAGAGCTCCGAACGGCTCGGGCCGGACGGAAACCTGCTCGCTCAGCGTCCACCCCGCGTCGGGGTCGAACACGTCAGTACACGCCGCACATGCCGTCGATGGATACTTCCTCGACGAGGCTGTCTGATTCGACGGGGCTGTCGGCTGCGACTGCCTCGGTCGACGTGGCGGGCTTCACGATCTGCGGATCCATGGGATGCTCCTTCACAACGCCACGGCTCCTTCGCCGTGCGCGGTACGCTCGACTCTAATGGCACTGAGTGCCGAATGGAAGACAGAAGGCGAACAACACGCCGTGACGACATCGCCCCGTATCGGCCGCGCTCCGGCAACGACGCACGGAGAGCTCAGTACCATCGCGCTCGGGCTATTTCTTGAGCGCGGCTACGACGAGACCACGGTCGACGACATCGCCGCCGCCGCCGGGATCGGCCGCCGCACGCTATTTCGCTACTTCCCCTCGAAGAACGACCTGCCGTGGGGGGACTTCGACGCTCTGCTGACGATGATGCGCGGCCACCTGACCGACCTGCGACCCGATGTGCCGGTCATGGAGGCGCTGCGCGTCGCCATCATCGAGTTCAACAGGTTTCCTCCCGAGCAGATCGCGCTGCACCGCGAGCGCATGCACCTTCTTCTCGAGGTACCCGCCCTCGTCGCGCACTCGTCGCTGCGCTATCGAGACTGGCGCACGGCTGTCGCGGAGTATGTCGCGCGGCGAATCGGGGCGGACGTGAACGACCTCGGGCCGCAAGCCGTCGCCTGGGCGTGTCTCGGCCTCTGCCTGTCGGCGTATCAGGAGTGGCTGCACCACGACAGTGAGGATCTGCTGACGCTGATCGATCGGGCTTTCCGCCGTCTCGAAGCCTCGTTCCAGGTGTCATCTTCATGAGTGGCGAGGGGAACGGCCCGGATCTCGACGTCATCGTGGTGGGCTCGGGGGGAGCGGGTGCGCCGCTCGCGGCTCGCCTGAGCGAAGATCCGAAACGTCGCGTGCTGGTGCTGGAAGCGGGGCCGGTGCCCCGCAGCCGACGCGACTACCCGGCGGAACTGCTCGACGCATCCACCGTCCAGGGCGCGATGCCCGGATACCCCCACAACTGGGCCTACCTCGGTCACCTGACCCCCGAGCTGCCCTACCTCGTGGCGCGGGGCCGGATCCTCGGGGGATCGACCGCGCTCAATGGCGCCTACTTCGTGCGCGCGACCCCCGAGGACTTCGCCGCCTGGGCCGAAGTGGGGGGACCGGACTGGACCTACGAGGCCGTGCTCCCCGCGATGCGCCGCCTCGAAAGCGATCCCGCGTTCGCCGACGACCCGCGCCACGGCGACGCGGGTCCGATCCCCATCGAGCGCGCGGCGCTCACCGACCGACTGAGCGCGGCCTTCCGTGCCGCGGCGCTCGAGCAGGGGTTCGCCGACGAACCCGACAAGAACGTGCCCGGCCGGCCCGGCGTGGGACCGGTGCCCTCGAGCCTGCATCGCGGGATGCGGTGGAATACCGGCCTCGCCTATCTGCTGCCGGTGCTTGATCGACCCAACCTCGAGGTGCGGGGTGACGCACGCGTCGTGCGCGTGCTGATCGAAGACGGCACGGCGGTCGGGGTCGAACTCGCGGGCGGTGAACAGCTGAGAGCCCGCGAGGTCGTGTTGGCCGCCGGCGCCGTCGCCACACCGCAGCTTCTGCTTGTGTCGGGCGTCGGACCGCGCGAGCAGCTCGAGGGATTCGGCATTCCCGTCGAGGCCGATCTGCCCGTCGGGGCCGCATTCTCGGATCATCCGGATATCGCGGTCGGGTGGCGTCCGCGCGCGAGCGTCGGCAGCCCGGGGGATCGGGCCGCATTCCCCGCATGCCTGAACTTCGCCTCGGCCGGGGCCCCGCACGCCGATCTTGAGATCCTCCTGTCCGTGAAGCCTCTGGGCTACCTGCTCACCGGCTCCGCGCACCCGCTCGGCAGTGGGGTGCTTGCGGCGCTGCGGCATCCGTTGCGCACGATCCGCGCGCTCGTCGGAGTCTCAGCCCGGCGGATGGCATCGCAGTTGGCGCACCGGGACGACCTGCAGTTGATCGTCGCGGTGCAGCAGCCCGAGGGTCGCGGCTCGATCCGGCTCGTGAGCACCGATCCCAACGACGGCCCCCGCATCGATTACCGCTACCTCGAAACGCCGTCCGACCGTGCCCGCATGCGCGAGGGATTGCGGGTTGCCGTGAGCCTGCTGCGTTCGAACGCCTTCGCGCCCCTGTTCGGCGGTCTGACGGAACTGGACGACGCGACCCTCGATGACGACGATGGCTTGGACGACTGGGCCCGGGCACACCTCGGCACGGCCATCCACATGTGCGGCACGGCGCCGATGGGTCCGGCCGGGTCGCCGGGCGCCGTCGTAGATGGCCAGGGACGGGTGCACGGGATCGCGGGGCTACGAGTCGCCGACACATCCATCCTGCCGACCGTCCCCTCGCGGGGACCGGCCGCCACGGCCGTGCTCATCGGCGAGCGCATCGCCGATTTCATCGCCCGCGGCGACTAGCGGTCGGTCGTTGAGCTGGTCACTTCGACAGGCTCAGTGACCGTTGCTGAGTACAGGAGATCCGACCGAGCCAGGACGATACGCGCCGAAGCATCCTGTCCTGGCCGAATCTCCTGTCCTGTGCAAACCCACCGGGGCTCAGCGCCAGATCGACTTGACCTCTTGGAAGTTGCGGACCGCCTCGGCGCCGAACTCGCGACCGAGGCCCGAGTCCTTATACCCGCCGTAGGGCGTGTTGAAGTCGGGGCGGTAGCCGTTCAGACCGACGGAACCCGTGCGCATCCGCCGTGCGACGCCCACGATCTCGTCCTCGGCCCCGTAGACCGCGCCGGCCAGTCCGTAGTGCGAGTCATTCGCGATGCGCACCGCGTCGTCGACGCCGTTGTAGGACATCAGGGTCACAACGGGGCCGAAGATCTCTTCCTGGACGATCTCGCTGTCTTCCGCGGCGCCGGTGATGACCGTCGGCGCGTAGAAGTAGCCGGTGCTCGGCAGCGACTGTCCGCCGGTGAGGACCTGCGCGCCGGCTGCGCGGGCACGATCGACCATCCCCGAGACGCGCTCGTGGATGCGCCCCGAGACGAGCGGGCCGAGCTCGGTGCTCTCGTCGTGGGGATCGCCGACCTTGAGATCGCCGGCCAGAGCGACGAGCCGGTCGCGCACCTCGTCGTACATGCTCGCGGGGGCCAGCACGCGCGACATCATCGCGCAGATCTGTCCGCTGTTATCGAAGATGGCGTGACGCAGGCTCGTGAAGGCCTTGTCTAGATCGGCGGACTCGAGCACGATCGCCGCGGACTTGCCGCCGAGCTCGAGCGTGACGGGGATCAGTCGCCGGCCGCCCGCGGAAGCGATCTGGCGTCCCGCTTCGGCCGATCCGGTGAAGCTGATCTTGTCGATGCCGGGGTGATCAACGAGCGCCTGCCCCGTCTCGCGTCCACCGGGGACGATGTTGATGACGCCCGGGGGCATCCCGATCGCGAGGCTCGCCTCGGCGAACGCGAAGACATCGAGCGCCGTCTCGGCGGCGGGCTTGATGACGACCGTGCAACCGGCCGCGAGGGCGGGGCCGAGCTTGAGCGTCAGTGAGGCCTGCGGATGGTTCCACGGCACGATGAGGGCGGCGACACCGAGGGGCTCGCGACGGATGATGGAGTTGCCGTTGCCGTGGATGTTCGGCCGCTCCTCCTCTTCGAAGTCGGGGCGCCGCGCGACCTTCGCGTAGTAGCGCAGATGCGTGATGGGTCGAACGCTCGCCCACGGGCGCGATACCGAGATGGGCTGACCGATCTCGGCCGTGATGAGCTCAGCGGTATCGAGGCCGCGACGCTCCATCTCGTCCGCCAGTTTGTCGAGCCAGTCGGCCCGTTCGGCGGGGGACATGCGTCCCCACGGGCCGTGGTCGAAGGCCTCGCGGGCGGCACCCACCGCACGGTCGACGTCGGCGGCGATGGCGTCGGGGGCTCGGCCGACCTCGCTGAGGTCGACCGGGCTCTCCAGGATGATCTCGGCAGTGGTGGAGGGTGAGACCCACTCGCCTCCCGCGAAGATGCTGTCGCGAGAGACGGAGCGCGGGGTGGTGGTTGCGGTTGTCATGATCAGTCCTCGGGGGTAGTCGGGATGACGGATGCGGGGTGCGCGATGCCACCGCGCATGTTGCGGCCTTCGATCAGGTCGACGTACCCCTGCTCGATGTCGTCGAGTGCGTAGGTCGCCGAGATCAGTTCGTCGAGCTTCAGCTGTCCCGTCTTGTACATCGCGTACTGGCGGGGAATGTCGGCGCGCGGGTTGCTCGCGCCGTAGATCGCGCCCTGGATGCGCTTCTGGAAGCGGGTGATGTCGAGCGGTGAGATGGGGATGCTGACCTCAGAGCTCGGCGCGATCGCCGTGACGACGACGGTGCCCGCCTTGCGGATCGCGTAGAACGCATCGGCGACATCTTGGCCGCGCAAACTACCGACCGTGATGATCGCGCTGTCGGCGCCCTGCCAGTCGGTGATGCTGCGCGCGAACTCGGCCGCGTCGGCGATGTTGTCGAACGCGTGCGTCGCGCCGACCTGGAGGGCCGTCTCGCGCTTGAGCTCGACGGGGTCGACGGCGATGACCGCCATCGCGCCGGCGTGCGATGCACCCTGAACCGCGTGGATGCCGACGCCACCGACACCCATGACGATCACGACGTCGCCCGGGCTGACATCGGCCGCGTAAACCGCCGAGCCCCACCCGGTGCCGACACCGCAGCCGAGCAGCCACACCTTGTCGAGATCAGCGTCCGCGGGAAGTTTGACGGCGGAGTTGACGTCGACGACGGTGTGCTCGGCGAAGGTGCCGAGGCCGCACATCTGGCCCACGGGCGTGCCGTCTTCGAGCGAGAAACGGAAGCTGTCGGTGTCGGTGAAGCGGCTGCCGCGCATCAGGAACGCGCCGAGCTGGCAGAGGTTCGTCATCCCCTCGTTGCACCAGCGGCACTTGCCGCAACTGGCGATGAACGAGAAGACAACCTTGTCGCCGACTGCCCAATCGGGGGTGTTGGGTCCGACCGCCTCGACGATTCCGGTTCCCTCATGCCCGCCGACCATCGGCAGGTGCCCCGCCGTGCTGTCACCCGTGACGAGGTGGTAGTCGGAGTGGCACAGACCGCTCATGACCATCTTCACGAGAATCTCGCCCTGGCGCGGGTCGTCGAGAAGGACGTCGGTGACTTCGAATGGTCCGGGCTGCTCGCGGACGAGGGCCGCACGCGTGCGAATCGGCATGGTTTCTCCTTTGAAACGGGGACTTCCCGCGTTGTTCGAAACGACGTGCGGGGTCGCGATAACGATAGCCATGAAATCCGTCGTTTGCACCACTCTGCGTACAGAAGTACGCAATGTGTTGATTTGAGCCCTCCGGGTGTGGCAGCATCACCTGCGTCGGACACCGTCGAAGTCGAGGTGTCCGGCCATACCGGACGGAGTGCATTCACCCCGGGCCCGGGCCCCGCGCAGTGGCGCGCGGGGTAACCCGACTGGCAATGGAGGCAGTAATGAAGTCCCTACGCACCCGCGCACCCCTCACCCTGGGGATCAGCATCCTCGCCGTCCTCGGTCTTGCCGCATGCGGCGCCCAGACCGACGCCGGCACCGACAGCAGTGCCGACACCAGCGACGCGCCCATGGAGGTTCAGCCGCTCGTCGCCGGTGTCATCCCCGTGACCGACATCGGACCCGTCTACATGGCGCAGCAGAACGGCGTCTTCGAAGAGAACGGCTTCGACCTCACGCTGCAGCCCGCAGGCTCGTCGACCGAGATCATCCAGGCCATGCAGTCCGGCCAGGTACAGATCGGCTATGGCGGATCGACCGGCGTGTTCCAGGCCGTGGAGAACGGAGTCGACCTGGTCATCATCGCGGCGGCGAGCGCGACGCCCGACGACCCGGAGAACGGCATCAACGACCTGCTCGTCACGGCCGACAGCCCGCTGGAATCGGCGAAGGACCTCGAGGGCAAGACCGTCGCCGTCAACGCCCCCGGCGGTTACACGCAGTTGCTCGGCGACATCGCGGTTGCCGCGGACGGCGGCGACCCGAGCCTCGTGAACTACGTGCAGATGGGTGTTCCGGACCAGCCGGCGGCCCTCGCCAGCGGCGCGATCGACGCATTCGTCGCGGGCGAGCCCTTCGGCACCCTCGGTCGTGAGCAGAACGGATTCCGCACCCTCGCGAACCCGTTCACGGCCCTGTCCGACAGTGCCGTCATCGCCGGCGTCTGGTACGCCCTCCGTGCCGACGTCGAAGAGGACCCGGAGTACTACGAGCGGGTCGCCGCGACGATCGACGAGGCGAACGCCTACGCCTTCGAGAACGACGAAGAGCTCCGCGAGAACATCGCCGAGTTCACCAAGATCGACCCGGAGCTCGCAGCCCGTATCCGACTCGGTTCGTACGGCAAGCTCCCGCTGACGATCGACAACCTGCAGGCCATCGCCGACTGGTCGTTCGAACTCGGCTACGTCAAGAACGAGGTCGACCTCGACGGCCTCGTGTGGGTCCCCTAACCGTCACGGCGTAAGAACGCTGACAACGCGGGTTCGCGGCTTCCGGATGTTCCGGGGGTCGCGAACCCGCACAGCCAGGCCCCCGACCGCCCCACCCTCACGGAGGATGCGCATGCCGACACGTGCGGCGCCCGCAAGCAATACCACCCGTCTCGCCTTCAGCCAGACCAAGATCTCGACGCCGATCCTCGGCATCCTCGGGATCCTCGCGTTCATCGCGGTCTGGGAACTGGCCTCGCGGCTCGAGCTCGTGAATTCGACATATCTGCCGCCCTTCACCGAGGTCGCGGTGACGGTCGTCGAAGTCGTCTTCGGTGAGCAGTACCGCGCACAGTTCTGGACGGCGCTCGGCAACACGATGCTCGGTTGGAGCGTCGGCCTCGCCATCTCCCTCGTTTTCGGGATCGTCGCCGGTCTCGTGATCGGATCGAACCGGTGGGTGCGCGAATTCACCCACTCCACGATCGAGTTCCTCCGGCCGATCCCCTCGGTCGGTCTGATCCCGATCGCCATCGTGATCTTCGGCGTACGGCCCACCGCGACGATCGCGATCGTCGTGTGGGCGTGTTTCTGGGTCATCCTGATCCACGTCGTCTACGGCGTGAGCGACGTCGATCCGGTCGCCGCCTCAACCGCTCGCAGCTACGGCTTCGGCCCGCTCGCCCGCGCCCGCTACGTCGTCTGGCCGACGCTGCTGCCCTACCTCATGACCGGGGTCCGTCTCTCCGGCACCATTGCCCTGGTGGTCGCGATCACGATCGAGATCGTCGTCCAAGCCCCCGGCGTCGGCCAGATGATCGCGCAATATCAGTCGGCCGGAAACGCCCCCGTCGTCTACGCCCTCGCCCTGCTCGCGGGCGTGCTCGGACTCATCATCAACCTCGTGCTGCGGCAACTGGAGAACTCGGTGCTCGCGTGGCATCCGTCCGTCCGTGGGGAGGTCATCCCGTGACCGCTCGCACCCTCACCCGACGCGTCTTCATGGCGCTCGCCCTGCCCATCATCATCATCGCGCTCTGGTGGTTCGCCACCCTCGACGACACGAACCCGTTCGTCCCCAAACCCGTCAACGTGGTGACCGACCTGACGACGGTGTGGGCCGGCCCTTTGTTCGTCGAACAGGTCTTCCCCTCGCTCTACCGGCTCGGGGTCGGACTCGGCGGTGCCATCATCGTCGGCGTGCTGCTCGGCATCCTCGTCGGCCTCAGCCGTGTCGCTCGCAAGCTCACGGGTCCGCTGTTCGAATTCGTTCGGGCCGTACCGCCGCCCGTGCTCTTGCCCGTGCTGCTGCTCGTGATCGGGATCGATGACCGGTCGAAGATCTTCCTGATCTTTCTCGGATGCCTGTGGCCCGTCCTGCTGAACACGATCGACGGGGTCCGCTCGGTCGATCAGGTGCTCGGCGACACGACGCGCACGTACGGGTTGCGTGGCTGGTCACGCCTGCGGTACTTCGTGCTTCCCGCTTCGATGCCGCGCATCATGACCGGCATCCGGCTCGCCCTGCCGATCGCGATCATCCTGATGGTCGTGTCGGAGCTGTACGCGGCTCTCGACGGGCTCGGCTACCAGATCATGCTGTTCAAACAGACCTTCCAGACCGGACCCATGTGGGCCGGAATCTTCATCATCGGCTTCATCGGCATCCTGCTCGCCTTCATCTTCCGGGTGATCGAGCGTCGGGTGCTGGGCTGGTACTACGGACAACGAGAGGTGGAAACCAGTGAGCGCTGACGTGAGGGGGGCCGAGGCCCCCGTACTCCTCTCGGTTCAGGGGATCCAGAAGATCTACTCCACGACGGGTGGAGGCGGGGTCGAGGCCGTTCGCGACCTCACGTTCGACCTGCGCAAAGGCGAGTTCGCCTGCCTCGTCGGACCATCAGGGTCGGGCAAGACGACGCTGCTGAAGGTCATCTCGGGCCTCATGGGTGCGACGAAGGGCCAGGTCGTCCTCGACGGCAAGGTCGTGGACGGCCCCCCGCGCAACATGGCGCTGGTCTTTCAGGAGTACGGGCGCTCGCTCTACCCGTGGATGCGGGTCGCCGAGAACGTCGAGCTGCCGCTGAAAGTGGCGGGTGTCGGAAAGGACGAGCGCAAGGCGCGGGTCGCCGAGGCGCTCGAGGCGGTCGGGCTCGCGCACGTGCCGAAGTCCTACCCGTGGCAGCTGTCTGGCGGCATGCAGCAGCGCGTCGCCATCGCTCGCGCCGTGGCGTACCAGCCCGAGGTGCTGCTGATGGACGAGCCCTTCGCGGCGGTCGACGCGCAGACCCGCGCCGACCTCGAAGACCTCGTGCGTTCGGTGTGGGCGAAGCTCGGCCTCACCGTGTTGTTCGTGACGCACGACATCGATGAGTCGGTGTACCTGGGCGAGCGCGTCATCATCCTGTCGTCGTCGCCCACCGTGATCCTCGAGGACCTCGCGATCGATCTGCCCGCCGAGCGCGACCAGCTCGAGACGCGATCCGACCCGCGGTTCGTCGAGTTGAGGCACCACGTCTACGAGCAGATCCAGAAGGCGAAGACCTACACGGGGGACACCAACACGATCCGGACGGTGGCCTGAGTCCCGTGAGTGACCGACGCGCCGCGAGCTCGCTGCGCAACGGTTGGACGCCCCCTATCCCTAGGATGGTGCCGGTGGACGCAGAGCGTCCAGATGGCGAAGGGGCTGACATGCTGGATGAGAGATCGCGCGACCGGATCCAGAGCATCGAACGCGGGGTGGAGGTGCTTCGCGCCTTCAACGACCGTCAGGGCCCGCTCAGCGTCGCCGACATCGCGGCACGTGTTGATCTCGCTCGGCCGGTGGTACGACGCATCCTGCTGACCTTCGCGCATCTGGGATATGCCGAGTCGGCGGGCGGATTGTGGAGCCTCACCCCCCGCATCCTGGAACTCGGATCGGGCTACTTCGCCTCGTCATCGCTACCCGAAATCTCGTACGGATACATGGTGGATCTTGTCGAGCGCACGAGAGAGACGTGCAGCATCGGTGTGCTCGACGGCATGGACGTCATTCACGTCGCGCGCGTCGAGGATCGGCGACCGCTGCCTGACTCGGTGCGGATCGGAAACCGGCTGCCCGCGCACGCGACCGCCATCGGCAAGGTGCTGCTGGCGCGCCTATCGGATGCCGAGCTGGACGAGCTGCTCGCGACCGCCCCGCTCGAGGTCCACACCCCGACGACGGTCACGGATGCCGGGCGCCTGCGCGCGCGTCTCGCCGACGTGCGCGCGAACCAGTTCGACATCTCGATGGAGGAGCTGCACCCCGGGCAGGTCGCCGCGGCGGTGCCGATCATCATCGACGGCCGCGCGGTGGGCGGGCTCGCCGTCTCGTCGACGACGGTCCGCGAGACCGCCGACAGCCTGCGGGACGTGATCATCCCCGTGCTCTTCGCCACGGCCGCCGACATCGCCAGCGCCTACCGCAACGCCAATCCGCAGCTGTTCCGCGCGGGCGCACGCTGACCCCTGAGCCCGCGCGCGAAACTTCACCTATGTCACGAATTGGCCCTCAAAAAGGGACATAGGTGAAGTCTCGCGCGTCGGATGCGGGGGTCAGGGCACCGGGACGGCGATGCCCTCGGGAAGGCGCGTGCCGAGGTACGCGCCGTCCGCCTCCAGCCGCTGCTGGAGCGTCGGGACGTCGACGCCGGCAGTGGTGCCGTCGGTCGAGAGTGCCAGGTCGGCCGCGGTGCCCGCCGCCTGACCCATGACCCAGCACGGTCCCGTGACGCGGCCGGACGACTGTCCGCCCTGCGTCATCGACGCGGCACGCCCGGCGACGAAGAGGTTGCCGACGACCTGGGGCACGATCATCCGGTACGGAAGCTGGTTGTAACCGCGCGAGTCCTCGGGCGCGAACTTGAACACGACGTCGCCGACGACGTGCGCCTCGACGGGCCATCCGTTGACACCGATCGTGTCGTCGAAGTCACGGCACTCGAGGACGTCCTCCTGCGTGAGCTGATACGCCCCGATGATGCGTCGAGTCTCTCGGATGCCGATCGACGGGGCGATGTCGACGACGTAGGAGTCCTGGAACCCGGGCGTCACCTGCTTGATGAACGCGAACGTGTCCTTGACCTGCTGGCGGCCCTGCAGTTCGCCGCGGGTCAGCTGGTCGACGTTGGTGCCGTCGATCGCCGAGCCATCCTCGTTCGAGAGCTGCGTGAGATTCGAGCGCCACTCGAGCGGGTTGCGCTGGGGGCGCACGATCGGCTTCTTGCGGGGGAAGTGATGCGTGCCGGCAGCCTCGGCCTCTTCCATGAGCCGCCGCACGGTCTTCCACGCTTCACCGGCTTCTTCGGGATGCACGCCGTTGATACGGAACATGAGCGAGGGATACATGAGGTGCTCGCTCACCTCGAACGGCGCGCCCGACCACGCGGCCAGGTCGCCGTCGCCGGATCCGTCGATGAAGAACCGGCCCCGAACCGCGGCGCGCCCGGACTTGGACTCGACGATGACGGCATCGATCGTCTTCTCATCCCGCATGACGACATCCGCGACCGACGTGTGGAACAGCAACTCGGCACCGCCCGCGACGACGAGTTCGTCGGCGGCGATCTTCAGCGCCGAGATGTCGTACGAGAGGGCCTGGATGCGGTTGTCCACCGACAGGTGCACATCGTTCAGGCCGTCCATGACACGCATCCGGTCGAGGAGTTCATCCGCGAAGCCGTGCACCGACTGGAAGTCGGTGCCGTACGCCCGTGCGTGCATGCCGCAGAACGTGGCCAGGCCACCCATCGTGCCGGCGCCGCCGAGGAATCCGTACTTCTCGATCAACAGAGTGGAACGACCGGCGCGCGATGCGGCGGTCGCCGCCATCAGCCCGGCCGGACCGCCACCGACGACGACCACGTCGTACTCGCCGATGACGGGGATGTTGCGCTCGGGCTCACGGATCGTGCCGTGTGCGGGGGAGGTGGTCATGCTGACTCCTTGACAGGGGAGGGGTTCGTGGAACAGGGCCGCGCGCACAGCACGGCGCCGCAAGACAGGGGCTGAACGAGGGCCTCGTACTGGTCGAGATACCCGTGGCCCGTGTCGCGATCGACGGGCGGAACGTAGTCGGGGCGTGCCGCGAGTTCATCCGCGTCCACGAGCAGGTCGACGGTGCCGCGTTTGACGTCGATCTCGATGAGGTCGTCGTCGCGGACGCGTCCGAGGGGGGAGCCGGGACTCGCGGCCTCGGGTGAGACCTCGCCGACCGTCATGCCCTGGTTGACCAGGCCCGAGAACTGCCCGTCGGTCACGAGGGCGACGCTGTGGGCGAGCCCACGCGCGTGCAGGGCGAAGATGAATGCCGAGGTCAGGCCGAGGCCGGGGGCGCCCGTCACACCGATGCCGCGGATGACGGCGACGTCACCCTCTTGCAGACGCCCGCTCGAGATGGCGGCGATCGCCTCTTCGCGCGTGCCGAAGATGCGTGCGGGGCCGCGGAAGGTGTGCGGTCCCGGGTCGGGCACGGGGCGTTTGGCGACGGCGCCGCCCGGGGCGAGCGTGCCCTTCAAGACGCTGATCGCAGGATCGGTTCCGAAGGGATCGTCGATGCTGCGGATCACGTCGCCGTCTGCGGGCTTGGCGAGCGCCGAGTTCTCGGCCACTGTCGCGCCCGTCACCGTCAGCTGAGTGCCATCGAGCAGGGGGAGCAGTTCCCGGATGATCGTCGCACCACCGCCGGCGTCCTCGAACTCTTCCGTGAGTCGCGGGCCGTTAGGCCGGACCGAACACAGCAGTGGCGTCTCTCGACCGAGCTGGCGGAACAACTCCCACACGTCCACGTCGAGTCCGGACTCGATGGCGATCGCCTGGAGGTGCTTGATGGTGTTCATCGACCCGCCGATCGCGAGCATCGCGCGGACGGCGTTTCGAACCGAACCCTCGGTGATGATCTGGCGCGGGCGGATGTCGTTCTCGATCAGCGCGGCGAGGGCATGGGCCGAGCGGCTCACGGTGTCCCACATCGGCTCGCTCAGCGCCCGCACGGGGGCGGAGCCCGGCATCGCCATGCCGAGCGCCTCGGCGAGGATGTGCATCGAGTTCGCGGTGGCGAGGCCCGCGCAGACGCCCGGGCTGAGGATGGCATCTTCAGCGAGCAGCTCGAGCTCGTCCGTCGACTCACCCGTGACCGCGGCCTTAGACGCGTGCAGGAAGATCTCTTCGATGTCGGCCGTGCGGCCCTCGGCCAGCCCGGAGTGCTGGTAGCCGCAGGGGATGATGATCGTCGGGATGTCGAGTCGGCCGGCCGCCATCAGGTGGCCGGGTGTCGTCTTGTCGCACGAGGACAGGCAGATCATCGCGTCGAGCTTTGCGCCCTCGACGGCGGCCTCGATGTCGTCGACGATCAGGTCGCGGCTCGGCAGGATGTAGCGTCCCGCGCGCCCCGCGCTCGTCACGAAGTCGCTCGGTGCGGTCGTTCGGATCTCGAAGGGAAGGAGTCCGGCGTCTCGCAGCTCGTGCTTGAGTCGCGCGGCGACCTCGTCCAGGTGCGAGAAGCACGCGGCGAGGTCGGACGACGTATTGACGATCGCGACCTTCGGCTTCTCCCAGTCGGCCTTGGGGATCCCGAGCGCCGTGTAGTGCGCACGGCGGGCGATGGCGAGTGCCGATGTCGGTGGCAGGTTGCTGCGTAAAGCGGGCATCTTTGTCCTCTCGTCGCGGCGGGGCATCCGGATCTGACCGAACGATGCGACACCATCGAGTGTACGCATTGCGGACGATAGGTCGCAATGCGTAAATTGATGCCGCGACGAGGAGGTGCGCATGGGCCCGTTCGACCGACTCGGCGGCGGAGGTGCCGGGGGCGAGAGCGCGCCGCGGCTCACTCCCGGACTGCTCGTGGTGCTCTGCGTTCTGATGACGCTGAACCCCATCGTGGCGAACATGTACCTGCCCGCGCTGGGCATCATGGCGGACGACCTGGGCACCAACATCGTCGGTATCCAGCTCGCGCTGACCGCATTCTTCCTCGGTGTCGCGGTCGGTCAGCTCGTGGTCGGGGCGCTCTCCGACAGCCTCGGCCGTCGGCGGGTCCTGGTTCTCTCATTCGTTGTCTTGACGGCCGCGAGCGCATTCGTCGCGGCGGCGCCGACCCTCGAGGTCATGATCCTCGGGCGCGTGCTGCAGGGGTTCGGCGCGGCGGCGAGCGTCGTGATCGTCCGGGCCATCGTCTCGGACATCGGCGTGGGCACTCAGGTCTCTCGCGCCTACAGCATCCTGATCGGGACACTCGCTGTCGGGCCGCTGCTCGCCTCGCTCTCGGGGACCGTGTTGCTCCAGATCTCGGGGTGGCGCGCGATCCTCGTCGGCACGGTTGTCGCGAGCGTCGCCTACCTCGTGATCGCGGTCGTGGCGATCCCCGAGAGTCTGCCCGCTGCTCGGCGCGCTCCGTTCCGGTTGCCGTCGATGATCGGATCGTACGGACGCCTGCTGCGCGACCCGGCCTACGTCGCTTTCGCCCTCACCATGGCGTTCGTGTTCGCGGGGCTCACGGTCTACGTCAACGCGACCTCGTTCGTGGCCCAGGACGTGCTGGGACTCAGCCCCTGGGGCTTCTGGCTCATCTTCACCGCATACGGACTCTCGGTTTTCGCGGGGGGCTGGGCGAACGCGCCGCTGTCCGCGCGGTATGGCTCGCGCACGATGCTGGCGGTCGACCTTGCCGTCGCGATCATCACGACTGCGGCGCTCGTCGTGATCACGTGGCTGGGCGCGCTCACGGTGGCCACCTACGCCGTGTTGATCGTCGTCTGCTGCGCCGCCGTCGCGGGAGTCATGGCGAACGCGACCACGCTGACGCTCGGACGGGTGTCGTTCGCGGCCGGGTCCGGCGCGGCGCTCATGGGCTGTGTGCAGTTCGCGCTCGGCGCTCTGGCCGCGCCCATCGGGGGGCTCGCCGGACCCGAAACCGCGCTGCCGATGACGCTCGGGATGCTCGGATGCTTCGTCCTCAGCCTCGCCGCGAGCGTCTTCGGCCGCCACCACGAGCGCCGTGCCCCACGCGGCTTTCCGACAGATGAAAATCCGCCTGCGCTGCCGGGAGGCGGCGCGGCACCGTAGAACCCAGAGGCCAATGCTGGCCACTGACGGCGGCCAACGGCGGATCGCCGCGAGACCTGGAGGAAACCATGACCACTTCGACACGCGAAGCGCTCCTCGACCCGACCGGTGCAGCCGAGGGCGCAAGCGACGGCACGCTCTCGCCGCGCCCCGTCACCCTCAAGGGGCTGACGGTCGGCCTGCTCGATAACACCAAGCCCAACTCCACACTGCTGCTCGACGAGATCGCCGCGGACCTCAAGCGCGACTACGGCATCGGCGAGATCAAGCACTACGTCAAGGACTACTTCGGCACGCCCGTCAAGGACGAACTGTTCCAGCAGATCGTGTCGGAGGTCGACATCGTCATCACCGCCGTGGGCGACTGCGGGTCCTGCAGTGCGGCGACGGTTGCGGACGGCATCATGTTCGAACGCGCAGGCATCCCGACCGTCAGCATCACGTCCGACTCGTTCGCGATGTCGGGACGGGCGATGGCCGAGGTGCAGGGATTCCCGGGTTTCCAGTTCGTCATGGTGCAGCACCCGGTCGCGAGCCTGGACACCGAGCACATCCGCGGCCGTGCCGACCAGGCCGTGCCCGACGCGCTCCGCATCCTCGGGGTCACCGAGCTGGCTTGAGGTAGCGCCCGGCGGGGGCATCGGGCCCAGCTTGGACCAGCGCCACCGGGTAGGTCTCATCTCGTCCGCGTTCACAATTCAGTCTGCGCGTTGAGGGCAGACACGGGCGCCCGCTGAAACAGGAGGGCGTGCCGGGATTACGAGTCCGGCGGGACTGAATTGCGAACCGTGTGTCCGACGCAGAGGCCCTGAGTGCGCGGTCCGCGAGCACGGCAATCTCACAGGCATCCCTATATCGAAGCGGCCCTCAGCGACATATCGTTGAGTATCGTTAGATAGGCGGCAATCGACACCGCATGGAGGTCATGATGAGCGATTCATTCGGAACCAACGGCTTCGGATTCGGCGGCGGAAGCGGCGTGGGCAACGGCGGCTTCGGCGCCGGACTCGGCTCGGGCTTCGGCAAGACCGGCGCCGGAATCTGGGATGCGATGGAGCAGCTTCGCGACGAGTTCGAGCGTCGCGTGATGCCCAAGGGTGGGGCCCGTATGGGCCGCGGCGATGTGCGTGCGGCCGTTCTGGCCCTGCTCGCCGAGAGCCCGATGCACGGCTACCAGATCATTCACGAGATCGAAGAGCGCAGCGGCGGCAGCTGGAAGCCCAGCCCCGGCTCGGTCTACCCGACCCTGCAGCTGCTGACCGACGAAGGCCTCGTCACCGCCGAAGAGGCAAACGGTCGTAAGACCTACGCGCTCACCGAGGCGGGACGCGCGGAAGCGGATGCAGCGGGTGAGCGTCCGGCTCCGTGGCAGGCATCCGGAACCGGCACCGGCGCCCGCGAGAGCAGCGGTCGCGCGACGGCCCTGCCCAAGGCCGGCGTCGAGCTCGCCCAGGCGGCGGCTCAGGTCGCCCGCACCGGTACGCCGGAGCAGGTACAGCAGGCGGTCGCCGTTCTCGAAGACGCGCGTCGTAAGCTCTACTCGATCCTCGCCCAGGACTGACCGGAGTGCCCTCGGCGCGAAGGCGTCCCGAGGGAGCACAGTGAGCGGCAGGGTCGTCAACAAGACCGATGCGTACGATGCCGGCGCCATGCGCGCCCGGTATCGGCGCATCCTGCGGTTCGCTGCGCGCTTCCTCGCACAGACGTGGTGGTTCGAACTCGTGCTGCCCCGCATCGGCCTGACCCGGATCGCGGTGCGCACGCGCAACAAACGCATGAAGCGGTTCGCTCGGGCCTTCCACGGGCTCGCCGTCGACCTCGGTGGCTTGATGATCAAGGTCGGGCAGTTCATGTCCTCGCGCCTTGACGTTCTGCCGCCCGAGATCACGAAAGAGCTCGAGGGCTTGCAGGACGAGGTTCCTGCCGTGCCCTTCGATCGCATTCGGTCGGCCGCGGAGGCAGAGCTCGGCATGCCGCTCGAGCGGGCATTTTCGTGGTTCGACGAGACACCGGTGGCCGCGGCATCCCTCGGCCAGGCTCATCGCGCGCGCTTGTCGGCGCTCGACGCGAGCGAGACGGGGCTCGACGCGGTCGTCGTCAAGGTGCAGCGACCGGGCATCCAGCAGATCGTCGATGTCGACCTGGCTGCGCTTCGCAAGGTCGGCGGATGGCTGAGCCGCATCCGCCTCGTCTACACCCGCGTGAATGCGCCCGCGCTCGTCGAAGAGTTCGCCGTGACGAGCCTCGAAGAGATCGATTACGTTCACGAGGCCGCCAACGCCGAACGCTTCGCGCGCGACTTCGCGGGCGACCCGCGGGTGGCCGTGCCGGAGGTCGTGTGGGAGCGCTCGACCGGACGCGTCCTGACACTGCAGGACGTCACGGCGATCAAGATCAACGACTACGACGGCCTCCGCGCCGCGGGCATCAACCCCGACGAGGTGGCCCGCGAGTTCGCGTCGGTCATGTTCGACCAGTTGTTCGACCACGGCTTCTTCCACGCCGACCCGCACCCCGGCAACGTCTTCGTGACGCTGATGCCGGATGCCGCGGGCTCCGGAGCCGGGGGAACGGGGACTGTGGCGGGCTCGGGTCCCGGGCCCGGGGCATCCGGTTCTGTGCCGTCATCACCCGCGTGGCGCTTCACCTTCATCGACTTCGGGATGATGGGCGAGGTGCCCCCCGGGCTTCGCCGAGGGATGCGGCAGCTGCTCATCGCCGTTGCGTCGCGCGATGGGCGAGGACTCGTCGACGCGATTCGCGAGGTCGGCGTGCTGCTGCCCTCGGCCGACACCGGCGAGCTCGAGCGGGCCATGACGGCGCTGTTCGCGCGGTTCGGCGGCATGGGCTTCGCAGAGTTGCAAGAGGTCGACCCGCGCGAGTTTCGCGACTTCGCGATCCAATTCGGGGACGTCGTGCGGTCGTTGCCGTTCCAGCTTCCCGAAAACTTCTTGCTGATCATCCGTGCTTCATCTCTCACATCGGGCGTCTGCAGCGGCCTGAACCCCGCGTTCAACCTGTGGGATTCGGTCGAGCCGTACGCGGCGCAGTTGCTGCGCGACGAGCGCGGCAACATCGCGCAGGCCGTGGGCAAAGAGATCGCGTCGATCGCGGGTCTTGCGGTGCGACTCCCGCGGCGCCTCGATGAACTCGTCACCCGCGTTCAGGACGGCGAGATCTCGGTCGACACTCCGCGGCTCGACCGGCGCGTGGCTCGTCTGGAGCGGATGGTGCGCCGGGTCGTCTCGGCCGTGCTGTTCGCCGGGCTGTTCATCGGCGGCGCCGTGCTCCGCCCCGAAGACCCGGTGTTCGGCACCGTGCTGATGGCCGGCTCGGTGCTGCCGCTGCTGCACGCGCTGTTCGCCGGGATGCGGCGGGGGCCGGGCGCCGGCTGAGGCCGCAGCGACCGTGCCGGGGCTCCGTGTGCTGGCCCGCCGGGCAGCACGAGGTGAGGACTTCGGGCCGGTGAGAGGACCGAGCCGCGGCCAGGGTACTCATCCCGGGCCGAAGCCCTCCTCTCGCGCTGGTGGCACGCGAAGTTACATCACCACCCGCTGCGGGTCGCGGTGTGGCCCTCGCGCGCCTCGTCTGGCATTGCCATCTCAGCGCGGATGCCGAGCAGTCGCACGGGCCTGTCGGGCGCGATCTTTGCGACCAGCGTCATCGCCTCGGACGTCACGATCGAGGCATCCGTTGTCGCCGCGATTTTCCGCGTGAACGTCTTCGTCACGAACGGCGCGTAGCGCACCTTCAGCCCCAGCCCGACGACGGGCCGCGCATCCGCCCCGACGTCGGCCAGCACCTGGGCGAGCAGCATCCGCGCCGCGTCTTCGATCTCCGCGCGTGTTTCGAGGTCCTGTTGGAAGGTCGTTTCGCGGGAGTGCCCGCGCGGCACGTAGGGGGCGTCGTCCACCGTTGCCGAGCCTTCGCCACGCGCCAGTTGCGCGTACCAGGGACCCATGCGCGGTCCGAATTCGGCGGAAAGCGCGCCCTCGTCCGCGATGGCGAGTTCGCCGATCGTACGGATGCTGAGGGTCGCGAGCCGTTTCGAGATCTTCGACCCGATACCCCACATCTCGAGCGTCGGGCGGTCTCCCATCACCTCAAGCCAGTTCGCCGCGGTGAGCCGGAAGACGCCGCGGGGCTTGCCGAATCCGGTTGCGACCTTCGCGCGCACCAGCGTGTCGCCGATGCCGACGCTGCAGTGCAGTGCGGTGCGCGCGAGGACAGCGGCCTGGATGCTTCGTGCATACGCTTCGGGGTCTTCCGTCGTGACCCCGACGAACGCCTCATCCCACCCCAGAACCTGCACGACCGCGCCGGGTTGCGCGCGCAGTTCGGCCATGACCTGCGCGGAGGCCGCGTCATAGGCCGCGCGATCCACGGGCAGAATCACCGCGTCCGGGGCCTTCCGAGCGGCGATCCGCAGCGGCATCCCGGATCCGACGCCGAGCGCGCGTGCCTCGTACGAAGCGGTTGATACGACCGCGCGCTCGGTCGGGTCGCCGCGCCCGCCGACGATGACCTGCTTGCCCGCGAGTTCCGGGTGGCGCAGCACTTCGACCGCCGCGATGAACTGGTCGAGGTCGACGTGGAGGACCCACGGTGCGGCGCTCATGAAGCCAGTGTGCGCGGTGTCGGAGGTGCTTGACTAGGCTCGCGGCATGCACCGTATCTTCACCACCGCGGTATCTGCGGTGTACCCGCACTACGTCGCGAAGGCCGAGCGCAAGGGACACTCTCAGGCCGAGGTGGACGAAGTCATCGAGTGGCTGACGGGGTTCGACAAACCGACCCTCGAGCGGCACCTCGCCGATGGGACGACCTTCGAGCAGTTCTTCGCCGACGCCACGCTCAACCCGAATGCTGCCCTGATCACCGGGACCATCTGCGGCGTGCGTGTTCACGAGGTGGAGGACCCACTGATGCAGAAGATCCGGTATCTCGACCTTCTCGTCGATGAAGTTGCGCGCGGCAAGAAGATGGAGAAGATCCTGCGCCAGGCGTGAGCGGCGGTGTAGGCCCGCTTTGTCCGCCGCTCATCCTGAACATTCCCTCCTTCGTTATGGTTTCGTGACCTGCGAAATGCCGGGATGGTGCGGATCCGGCCCATCAATGTCGGTGGTCATTCGTACATTTGTTCTATGACCTCGGATGTCCCGTCGCCGCTTCCGCGCCTCACCAGTGCGGTGGAGCGGATGTCTGGGGTCATGGTCGATCGCGAGTTCACCGAATTCGTGCGGGAGACCGACGATGACACGCTTCTCGTCGTTTTGGCCGACGCAGCTGACGCCCGCAAAGCCCTCGATCTGATCGTCGCGGCCGCGACCGCGGAGGTTGGGCACCGGTCGACACGCGAGCTGGGGTACGCGGGACTTGCGCAACGCAAGGGGCATCGCAATGTCACATCCCTCGTGCAGAACATCACGGGGCAGTCTCGTGGAGATGTCGGTCGGTCGCTGCGTACGGGCGAAGAGCTGGTGCCCGTGCTTCGAAGCGAGGGAGCGGTCGAGGGTGCTCCGGTCGGTCCGAATACGCCACCCGTGGCGGGTCACAGAGCGGGTCACGGGGCGGTCACGTGGCTGTCGATGCTCCGCGGCGCACTGACATCTGGGGCGCTGAGCTCGCCGCAGTTCCAGGCAATCAGAACGGGATTGGGGGAGCCGCCCGTCGAGCGCTATCCCGAGCTGGACCCCGCGTTCCTGCCCGAGGCCTGGGCGCGGGCGGTGGCGCTGCTCATCGAAGAGTCCGGGCATCTACCGGTGGAAGAACTTCGCGCGGCCGCCCGGACCGCGCGAGACCGACTCGACCCCGTCGGCGTCACACTGCGGTTCGAGGAGCGCTTCGCGGCGCGATCCTTTCGCGCGTGGATCGACGAGAACGGACAGCACCACGCCCGGATCGTCTTCGACGACGACGCTGCGGCATGGGTCCATGCGATTCTGCAGGCGTCGCTGAGGCCGCGGCGCGGACCGCGATTCGTGGGAGAGGACGCGCCCGAACGGGGTGCCGACTCGGCCGTTGACGAAAGAACGAATGAGCAGCTGCAGTACGACACGGTGATGGCCGTGTTGCGCACGGGCGCTGCCGCGGATCCGAATCAGTCATTCGGCGACCGGCAGGCCGGGGTGCGCATCCTGCTCGAGGCCACGGCGATCGAGAGCGCAGGGATGGAAGGCGCAGACTCCTTTGGCGGAAAGAGGGTTGCGGGCGTCGGCCATCTTGAGGACGGTGGTCAGGCGCTGCCCGGCGGAGTGGTCGAGACCTATCTCTGTGACGCCGGCGCGGTGGAGATCAGTCGGGACTCGTTCGGCCGACCGCTCGATGTGGGCCGTGAGCATCGACTCTTCACCCGAAGGCAACGCATCGCGATCGCTGCGCGCGATGGGGGATGTATCTGGCCCGAGTGCATCGCGCCCATTTCGCAATGCGAGTACCACCACATCAAACACTGGTGGGAGGACCACGGGGCAACCGATGTGGACGACGGCGTCCCGCTCTGTCGCAACTGCCATCTCCGGCTGCACAATCAGGGCTGGCGCATCACTCGCGAGCGGGACCCTGACTCGGGGCTCGATTGGTACTGGCTCCATCCGCCGCCCAACCCGCTGACAGGCGTGGTTCCGGAACGGGTTCGGCTGCCCTCGAAGGCTCCGACGAGGTTCGAAGCGGCATGACGCTGGGCGAAAGTCAGTGCC
>NZ_HG779783.1:6445-21295 GCF_000582705.2 Microbacterium sp. C448 | reverse complement strand
CAGTGCGGCGCCGCTGGACGGGAGGTCAGAGCCGCGCCGCTAGACGGGTGGGGTCAGCGCCGCGCGAGGGTTGCGGCTGATCAGTACCAGCCGACCGACTGCGAGTGCGACCAGGCGCCACACGGGGTGCCGTAGCGACCCGAGATGTAGCCCAGTCCCCACGAGATCTGCGTCGCCGGGTTGGTCTGCCAGTCGGCACCGGCCGAGGCCATCTTGCTACCGGGAAGCGCCTGCGGGATGCCGGTCGCACCGCTCGACTTGTTGTATGCCAGGTAGTTCCAGCCGGACTCCTTGTTCCAGAGCGAAACAAGGCAGGAGAACTGGTCGTCGCCCCATCCACGCGCGGCAACCATGCCCCTGGCAGTGGCCTGGGCCTCGGCGGCGCTCGTTCCGCTCGCTGCCAGATTCGCGGATCCACCCGACGTCGAACGCGCGGCGGTCTGCTTCGCGGCGGCGGCTTCAGCGGCAGCCTTTTCGGCTGCCACACGGGCGGCCTCGGCGGCCGCCGCTTCTTCGGCGGCCTTCTTCGCAACAGCGGCCTCGAGGCTGCCACGCAAGCCCGCGACACGCTCGTTGACGGGTGCGACGAGTTCGCTCACATCAGAGATCAGACCCAGCACGAGCGGGGCGGGCAGCAAGTCGGCGCCATCGAGGCGGTCGGCGGCCTTCTCGAGAGCCGCGGTGTCGACGCTCGTGTCCGGCTCACCGACATCCAGGCCGGACGCCTGAATATCCGACGTCACCGTGGCAGCCGCCGCAACCGAGGCATCCGCAGCGGCAAGAGCTTCGCGCATGTCGGAGGAACCCTCATCCGTGCCCGTCTCCGTGAGGATGGGCGTGGCCGCAACGGACGTCGTGAATGAAGCAAGCGTCATCGTCAACGCCGAGTCGGCCCGATCGGAGACAGACGAAGCCTCCGCCTGCACCGCGGGGACGGTCGAGAAAGCGAGAGCCCCGACGAGGGCGACAGCAAGTCCCGTCGTGAGAATGGCGGGGCGGCGGCGGGCTCTGCGGGCGCTTTGCTCGGCGAGTCGGCGGGTGCGGCGGGCGGGCAAAGAAGACGAGGCAGAGCGCATGAAGACCAGTTCCGTATCGGTGAGCTGCACCCTCGGGCGGGCGCGTCGTATCCGCACCTGCGGACACAAAGCAACGACTCTGGCACACCCCACCTGGACGCTTCCGGTACGTTTCCTGGACGCCCGGTGAGAACGGGCGCTCGAAAAAGGCCAGGTGGGAGGCTCTGGGCGCTGTCTGTGTGGCGGCCGCGAGCCGGTCCCTGAGCAGCGATCGGCTACTCGATCACAAACTAGGGAAAGCCTCGAACGTCGTGCCCTCGGGGAACTCCTCGAAGAACGTCGCCTCGAACGGTACGGGGGTACCGTCGCTCGGCAACAGGTCGACGTAGGTGTACTCAGCTTCGATGATCGCCCCGCCGGCCGAACGCACCAGGACGACGACGCTGACGAATTCCATATCGCTCTCGAAGTCGCCGCTGACCGTGCCGGTGACGGTCGTCGACGAACCGTCGGATGCCGAAGCCAGGTCGCTCACGACGAACGAACCCGTCTCGTCGAACGGTGCCTCGTACACCTCGGCCTCGTCGAGGCCGACAACGCCCAACTCGGTGATCTCACCCGCCCCGATGGCGGTGAACAGTCCGGCGACGGCCACCTGTCCGCTCAGAATCGTCGGGTATTCGCTGACGCTCTCGAGGACGGTTCCGTCGGCGGCCAGCGCCTCGATGTCAAGGTAGGTGTCGAAGACATAGTCCGCGTTCGGGTTCTCGATCACGACCGCGTACCACCAGGTTTCGGGGTCGTACGATGTGCGGCCGAACGCGGATTCCACGATGACGAGTTCTTCAGCCACAGTCGCAGGGTCGCCGGCAGGGTCGTCATCAACAGGCGGTTCGGTGACCCCGATACCCGGGCCCGGGTCAATCGCTTCGGTCGTTGCATCCGCCAAGATCGCGAATGACGCAATCGACACGACGACGGAGACGATCCATCCGACGACCGAGATGACGAGGGCCGCGATGCTGAGTCCCTTCGCTCCCTGCGTCTTGTTGATGAGCGCGATGAGTGCAACGACGAAGCCCGCAAGCAGAACGAAACCCGAGAACCAGGTTACGAAGGGCACGAACGCCATGACCAGACCTATCAGCGACAGGACGAGCCCGATGATCGCGAGCGTCTTCGGCCGCAAGCCCGGCGGGGGAGCGGCGCCGGCAACGGGAGGTGGCAGGTAGCCGCCTCCGTAAGCGGCCGCGGGCGGCGCCCCGGGGTAGGGCTGCACGAGTGGCGCCCCGACGGGAGCCGCTTCTGTTGATGTGGCGCCCGGATAGCCCGGCGTTGCGCCTGGATAGCCCGGTGCTGCGCCCGGATACCCACTGCCGGGAATGGCGCCGGGAAACGCGCCGGCCGGATAGGGCGCCGTCGCGTAGGGCGGGAGCGGCGGAACGGATGCCGCGGGTGGCGGATCTTGCTCACCGTGCTGCTCGGGCGCCGGTTCCGTTGTTTGCTCGGGTCCAGACGTCTGCTCCGGAGTGGGCTCGGTCACAGGCTCGGTCACAGGCTCCGGCACGGGCTCGCCGATGCCGTTCGGATCGCGGGGATCTGACATGGGGGTCTCCTCGGAAATGGCAGTGGGCGGTCGGTCCGGTTGTCACGCGGAGAAAGCCCCGACTAGCGGATGCTATCGGGCAACGGCTCCCGATGTCCGCGAAGTGACGGGGCTGCGCAACATGATGGGGCTGCGCCAGCGATGCGCTGCGTGGAGAGCGCGACGTACGCTGGGCGGGTGTCCGCACCTTCCACGCCGTCGACGCCGCAGAACGCGCGGTCGCAGCTGATGGCGTTGACAGAGGTCATCGCGGCGGGCCGGTTCGATCCGCAGATCGCCGCCCGCTTCGGGCCGCCGGTCGATGACGCTCGGGCCGCTGCCGTCCTCATCTTGTTCGGTGTGCTCGATTCGCTACCGAGCGATCACCGCGCTCATGCGACTGCTGTGTCACGCGACCTCGATGTTCTGCTCCTGGCCCGCGCGCTCACCCTGCGGGCGCACCCGGGCCAGGTTGCTTTTCCGGGCGGGCGGGTCGACCCGGGCGACGACGGACCGGTCGCGGCGGCCCTTCGTGAGGCTCACGAAGAAACGGGCCTCGACCCGGCGGGGGTGGAGGTGCTCGGGTCGCTCGGCACCATCCCGCTCGCTTTCTCGCGGCATGCCGTGACTCCCGTGCTGGCCTGGTGGAAGCATCCGTCGCCCGTGCGTGCCGTCGATCAGGCCGAGTCGGCGGATGTCTTCCGGGCTCCCGTGGCGGACCTGCTGGACCCCGCGAACCGGGGCACGACGGTCATCCGCCGCGATGGGCAGGAGTGGCGCGGACCCGGATTCCTCGTGCAGCACGCGACCGGAGACCACCTGGTGTGGGGCTTTACGGCGATGTTGCTCGACGGGCTGTTCGACCTGCTGGGCTGGACCGAACCGTGGGACGACTCCCACGAACTGCCGCTCAATCTATGACGAGGACGCCGCAGGCGGGGTCGGCGCCACCGCCGCGACGAGGTGAGCGTTCCGCTGACGGATGAGCCGTCGGAGGTAGGGGACGAGAATCAGCCGCTCGACGAGCGTCCCGAACGCGGGCACGCCGAGGGTGGGGGATTCGACCGTGAGCGTGTCGACCATGACCGTGCGGGTACCCTCCGAGCGAAAAACATGCTCGTGCCGAAACGACCGAAAAGGGCCACGGGTTTGCTCATCGACGAAGCGATGCGGACGATCGAGCGCCGTGATGCGACTCGTCATCGTGAATCGGATGCCGAAGTGTCGGGCACGCCACGTGACCGACTCGCCCAGCCCGATCGTGCCGCTCGTGACACCGGCGACGGCCCGCTCGCCCGAGCTGCGCATGGACTCGAGATGGTGGTCGATGCTAAGCGATGCGTCGAACAGGTCCTCGACGCTCGCGGTGGTTCGGGTCGTCACGGCGAAGCTAGTGGGCACGGTCCGATCCTCGCAGAGCAGAGTGTCGCGAACGAACGGCGGTCAGACGACTCGACGCGCCCGTGCCCGTGTCAGGGCGGACACAACCACGCGCCAGCCGACGAGAAGCACGAGCAGCGTGACCGCAGCGACGATGATGAACGCGAGCGCGGTGCCCTGCCCACTGACGGCGCGGAGCAGCATCCCGCCAATGACCGTGATGCCCCACACACCCAGACCTGTGCGGACGGGCGCGAGCGGCTGGCGCCACGCCAACGTGACGAGCCAGCCCGCGATCAGGGCGACGAGAAATGGCCAGGACGTCTGCAACAGGCCGGATCCACCGGGACCGAGCACCCCCTCGTCGTGACTCGCCCGACCGATCACGGCGAACACGACGACGAGCAGAGCATCGAACGCCAGAACAATGTGACGATTCATGCGAACTCCTGTCGAGTGCGGGACCGGACCTACACAGCATCGCACTCGAAGACGCTGGCCCCGACGGACGACGCATGCCAGGATGGGCATGTGGCCGCTGAGCTGCACCTCGTCATTGGAGCCGGCCCGGTCGGCACTTCGGTCGCGCACCGGCTCGCCCGGGACGCACGCCGCGTTCGTCTGGTCACGCGCTCCGGGTCTGGACCCGAGCATCCGCTCATTCAGCGAGTCGCAGCCGACGCTTCCGATTCGGCCGCACTAGCAGTCCTCGCCAAACGAGCAACCGTCATCTACAACTGCGCGAACCCCGGCTCGTATCCGCAGTGGAAGCGCGTCTGGCCGCCGCTGGCCGCGTCCATTCTGCGGGCCGCGGAGTCGTCCGGTGCGGTGCTGGTCACCCTCGGAAACCTCTACGGCTACGGCCCCGTGACCGTGCCGATGACCCGCGACATGCCGCTCAGACCCACAGACCCCAAAGGTGCTCTGCGCGCACGGATGTGGGAAGAGGCTCTCGCGTCTCACGAAGCCGGTCGGGTTCGGGCTACCGAGGCCCGCGCGTCGGACTACATCGGCCCCACCGCCCCCGCCCGCAGCTCGGTGCTCGCCTTCTATGCGAACGCGACCCTCGCCGACCGCATGGCGTGGGTCTTCGCCGATCCTGACCAGCCGCACTCGTGGACGGCGGTCAACGACATCGCGGCGACTCTCATCACACTCGGCACGGACCGCCGCGCGTGGGGCTCTCCCTGGCTCGTACCGTCGAGCGCCCCGGTTTCGACGCGGGAGGTTTTGAGTCAACTCGCCCGCATCGCCGGTGCCGGAGAACCGCGATTGCGACGCATCCCGCGCGGCCTGCTGCACACCGCGGGGTTCTTCGTCCCGACGATGCGTGAACTCCGGGGCGTTCTGTACCAGTTCGATGCGCCCTTCGCCGTGGACGCGAGCGCGACGACCGACACCTTGGGCCTCACCGCGTCGCCGTGGCGCAAAGTGCTGGCCCGAACCGCTCCGATCTGGCGCGAGCGCGCGCTTGTCTCCCGCACCGCCTAACGCGCTCCGTTAGCGGCGCGGGGCGGGTTTCGCAACCCCAGAACGGATGCGCCCGAGCATCCGTACCGTGGCTGACGCCGGACACAACCGGTCGTCAGCGGAAACTTTGTTCCGCGGACCCATCGACGCAATCGAGACGACGGAGAACCCATGTCACGAGACCAGTACACCCTGACCGATCCCGCCAAGCTGTACGCAGACATCGAGCCCGAGAAGCAGAAGATGTCGGAGCCCGGGCTGGATGCCGAGCTGAACGACAAGGCCGACCTCGGCGAAGAGACCTACCGAGGTACCGGCCGCCTCACCGGGCGAAAGGCCCTCATCACCGGCGCGGACTCGGGTATCGGAGCGGCCACCGCGATCGCATTCGCGCGCGAGGGAGCGGATGTCGCGATGTCGTACCTGCCGGAGGAGAAGGAAGATGCCGATCGCATCGCCGGAATCCTCACCGAGGCCGGCGCGAACGTCGTGCAGTTGCCCGGCGACCTTCGTGACCCGGCCTACTGCCGCGATCTCGTCGCGCAGTCGGTGGAGAAGCTCGGGGGCCTCGACATCCTCGTGAACAACGGCGGCAAGCAGGTCGCCGTCGAGGACCTCGCTGACGTGACCGACGAGCAGTTCGACGACACTTTCAAGACCAACGTCTACGCGATGTTCTGGATCACGAAGGCGGCGCTGCCGCACCTCAAGCCGGGTGCGACAATCATCAACACGACGTCGATCCAGGCATACAGCCCGTCCGAGACACTCGTCGACTACGCCTCGACGAAGGCGACGATCAACAACTTCACGAAGGGGCTGTCGCAGCAGCTCGCTCCGAAAGGGATCCGCGTGAATGCGGTGGCGCCGGGTCCGATCTGGACGCCGCTGCAGCCGAGCGGCGGCCAGCCGCAGGATGCGCTCCCGACCTTCGGGGAGCAGACGCCGCTCGGACGCATGGGCCAGCCGGCCGAGCTCGCACCCGCATACGTTTTCCTCGCGTCGGCCGAATCGAGCTACGTCATCGGCGAGACGCTCAACGTGAACGGCGGCATGCCGACGCCGTAGGCGCCGGGCCGAGCGATCGACTCGCACAGCACAGAACGGTCGCGACACGCCGCCCGCCTTCGGGATATGCGGAGTGTCGCGACCGTTCGTGCGTCGGATGCACCGGCCGAACCTGGTGCGCACACCTAGGATCAGGGCGGGCGCCTGCGTCCGAATTCGAGCGGACCGAGGAGCCACCGTGAATGAGAACGACGCTCGCACCACCTGGGTGCTCGTCGATGGCGAGAACATCGACGCGACGCTCGGTGGTTCGATCCTCGGACGCCGTCCGCAGCCGGACGAGCGCCCCCGCTGGGACCGGCTCCTCGACTTTGCGGAGCGCCAGTGGGCACAGTCGGCTCGCGGGGTGTTCTTCCTGAATGCCTCAATGGGTATCCCGATGCCCTTCGTCCAGGCGCTGAAGGCCATGGATTACATCGTCGTGCCGCTGTCGGGTTCACCCGACGAGAAAGTCGTCGACATCGCCATCCAGCGCACTTTGCAGGCGCTGCTCGCTCGCCCCGAAGACGTCATGCTCGTCAGCCACGACGGGGACTTCCTGCACGACCTCGGGGCTTTGCTCGCGGCCGATCGCCGGGTCGGTGTCGCCGCGTTCTCGGAGTTCCGCAACGCCGGCTTCGGCACCCTGGCCGGGCTCGAGAAGTTCGATCTCGAATACGACGCACACGTCTTCGATGCGCCGCTCCCGCGCATCCGGGTCATCCCGATCGACGAATTCGACCCGAGCGACTTCTTGCGCTGAGCGCACGCAAAGCCGGGTGGCGGCATGTGCTGGCGGGGTGTCAGGATGAGCAGCACACCTATCCGGAAGGCGCTGCCATGGTCGCGTTCGCATACGGTCCCGTCGAGTTGTACCTCGTCGGTCTGGAGAATGAGCGTCCTGCGCCCGCGGTCGTCGATGCGCTCGCGGAGGTCCTCGACGCGGGGCTCGTACGCTTGCTCGACCTGGTACTGATCTCGCGCGACGAGGACGGCAACCTCACGGTTGTCGAGATCGAAGACGAGGCCGACGAGTACGGATTCGAGGGCGTCGAGCTGGCCGTGGTCGGCATCGTCGGTGACGAAGACATCGCGGAGCTCTCCGAACTGGTCGAGCCAGGAACATCTGCGGTTCTGGTTGCGCTCGAGCTCGCGTGGGCTCGGCGGCTCTCCGAGAAGCTCGCTGCCTCGGGCGGGCAGCTGCTGAGCGTCGAGCGGATTCCCGCTCCGGTCGTCAACGCGCTGATCGATTCCATCGACGAGGAGTGACGACCAACACGGCGTGTTCACCCGACCGCGCCGCTTGAGACAGGCGTCGACCGGGCGACTGGAACGGCCGACATCACGAACGGATGCTTCACATGAGAAGAATGGGACGCCCCGGGTTGCTGGGGCTCGCCGCCCGCACCGCCGTCGTCGCGGGCACGGCATCGGCCGTCAGCGGCGCGATGTCCGGACGCCAGCAGCGCCGCGCCCAGGATCAGTACGAGCAGGATCAATACCGAGCAGCGCAACAGCAGGCACAGATCGACACGGCCGCGCAGGCTGCCGCCGCCCATGCCGCAGCTCAGGCGCCCGCCGCGCCGGCACCCGCATCGAATCCCGCTCCCGCCTTCGACCTCGTCGGCGAGCTGCAGAAACTGGCCGCGCTGAAGGATGCCGGCGTCCTGAGCGACGCCGAGTCCCAGGCCGCGAAGGCCAAACTCCTCGCCTGACGCCTGGGTAAACTCATCGGTTCCCGCGCTCGATGCGCCCCGGCGTGCCCGCGGACCACGAACTCGACACGAACGACGAGAGGCGACGATGTCTGACACGACACCCACGAACGTTCCCGCAGGCTGGTACCCCGACCCGACGGATGCGTCGTGGCAGCGGTGGTGGGACGGCTCTCGGTGGACCGAGCACGCGGTGCCCGCGGCATCCGCCGCCGTTGTGCACAACGCCGGCACCGCTCAAGCGCCCGCGTACGCGCAGGCCCCCGCGGCGCCGAGCGCGCCGTTGCGCACCGACATCCAGACCAACACGGTCTGGATCTGGCTCGTCGTGCTGCTCCCGCTCGTGACGCTGCCGATGATCTTCCTGATCGACTGGCGCGGATACCTCGAGTCGAGCATCGACATGTCGATGACCGACACCGCGAACCTGATGCTGCCGTCGGTCGGCGTAACCCTCGCGTCGCTGGTGCTCAGCGTCGTCGGATATGTCGTGGTGGGCCTCGGCATTCTTTTCGCGTGGCTCGACTGGCGCGAATTGAAGCGCCGCGGCATTCAGAAGCCGTTTCACTGGGCCTGGGCGTTCTTGGCCTTGGTCATCACGAACGGTGTCTACGTGATCGGGCGCGGAGTCATCCTGCGTCGTCAGACGGGCAAGGGTCTCGGCCCGGTCTGGGTGTGGATCGCGGTCACGCTGCTCAGCATCATCGTCGGCCTGGTCTTCGCGGGCATCCTCGTGTCCGAGGTCTTCGACCTGATCTTCGAACAGACCGGCGACATGCAGTTCTCGTAGCGCCGACTACTCGCCCCGCGCGTGCCCGATGATCAGTCGCGCCGCGGGATCGGGGTTCGTGATCATCGCTTCGTGGCCGCGTTCGGGGATTTCCCGCATCCCGGCGTGGGGGAGAAGCTCGGTGACGTGCGCGACCCACTCGAGGGGGCACACGCGGTCGTCCGCGCCACGCAGCACGAGCGCTTCGGCCTGCACCTCGGGCAGCGTCTCTTCGATGTGGTGGTCGAGCATCACGCGCAGTTTCCGCAGAAACCAACGCGGACCCGTCTTGACGTAGTGCACGGCGCCGATCCAGATCACGCGCGGGTTCTCATCGACCAGGTCCTGAACCATCCGCCACGCCTGCTTCCGCACGCTCCGCTCGGCGGCGTTCACCGTCGGTGCGATCAGCACGATGCGATCGGATACTTCCGGATGGCGTGCCACTGCCTCGACGACGACCTGTGTTCCCATCGAGTGACCGACGAGCACGGGATCGTCGATGCCCAGTTGCTTCACGAAGTCGACGATCAGATCACCCGACTCCGCCATCGAGCGCGGACTCGACGGCTCGGGGGACTCGCCGAAGCCGGGCAGGTCGAGCGCGAGCACGCGCCCCGCGGTGCCGAGCTCACCCGCGAGCGCCCGGAACACGCTGTGCCCCATGCCGATCCCGTGCACCAGAACCAAGGTCGGGCCTCCGCGCACACCGGTGTCTTCGTAGACGACATCCTGGTCACCGATACGCACCGTCCGGTCACGTGGTTCGGCATCGCTGCTCGGCGCGGGGTGGCTCTTCGGCACCCCGTGAGCCTAGTCGCGACTCGCGGGTCCGCCTTCGCCGTCTCGACCGGTCGAAGACGTAACGGTCTCGCGTGAGCGCAACTCCGCCCGCCTCATCCGCCCCCGCCGGATCGCTCGGCGGATAGCCCAGGCGATCACGCCCGCAACAGCGATGACGACGATCCAGGGCAACAGGAAGCCCAGTCCGATCACGATGCCGTTGAGCGTCGCGATCAACCCGTTCCATCCCGCGACCAGTCCGTCGCCGAAGCCGGCGGGGTCGGCCTCGACGGTCTCTTGCGCGAGCGTCAGATCGACGCTCAGACTCGACATCGCGACCTGGCCCTCGAGCATCTCGAGCTGTTGCTGCAGGGACTCCAGGGTCGCCTGCCGTTCGGCGAGCGCCGACTCGGCCGCGATCAGGTCGGCGACCGACCCGCTCTGCGACATCAGCTCGGTCAGACGGGCGACGGATGTCTCGGCCGACGTGATCCGGGCACGCAGGTCCACCGCCTGCTCGGTCACGTCTTGCCGCGAGATGTTCGACGCCGTCACCTCGCCGAGCGAGCCGAGTTCGTCGATCATCGAGGTCAGCTGGTCGGCGGGCACCCGCACCTGAACCCACGCCCCGTTGGGAGCCGCGGGCATCGTCGTCATGCCGTCGATATCCATCACCAAGCCGTTGGTGCCCACGTTGAGGCTCTCGACGTATCCGCCGCGTGCCTCCGCAGCATCCGCCACGGCCGCCGCCGAGGCGTCGATGTCGTCGACCCGCAGGCTGAGCGACCCCGACGCGATCAGTTCACGATCGCCGGATGCATCGGACTCGGCCGTTGCATCGCTTCCTGCGATCGCGCCGCCCTCGATCACACTGCCGTCTGCGCGCGCGCCGTCCACGGACTCGGGGATGACGGCCATGTCGCCGTCCTGCACCTGGCCGATCGCCGGCTGACCGGCCTCGTTCGAGGCGCCCGAGAATCCACCGAACCCGCCTGCGAGTGATGGGCCGACAATCGCGGCGACCACGACGACGGCGGCGGCAGCTCCGACGCCGGCCCACACCCGCCCACGCCGCGCACTCCGTCGTCGCCGGTCCGCACCGATCTCGGCGAAGACCCCCGTCTCGATCCGGGTGATCGTCTCGTCCGTCACTTCGGGCAGCGCGTCGGCGTGCGAAGCATCCTGTGTCGTGTTCATGTCGTCTCTCCGATGGCCGTCCGCATACGCGTGCGGATTCGCGAGAGACGATTGCGGACCACGCCGTGCGGTACACCGAGTTCGTCGGCCGCCGCCTGGTAGGCATACCCGCCCGAGGCGCACAGCACGAAGATCTCGCGATCGAGCGGCGACAAACCCTCGACCTCACGCAGGATGCGCTCGGCCACCTCGGCGTCGATGATCTGCTGCTCGACATTTATCGTGTCGGGCAGGTTTTCGTCGGCCACGGCGCCCGTGTGCTCACGGTCGCGCCTCCGGGCACGCATCCGATTCGCCGCCTGGAAGCGGCAGATCGTGCTGAGCCACGGCAGCAGTGAATCGCTTGCCAGCTCGAGCGACGGCAGCTTCCTCCACGCCACCACGAACGTCTCTTGCGTGACGTCCTCGGCGTCGGAGGTGTCCTGCAGCAGCCGATGCGCGATCCAGTACACGGGCTTCACATAGGCCGCGTAGAGGGCACGAAACGCGTGCTCACTGCCCGCGGCGGCCTGCGCCACCAGCATCCTGTCGCTCACGTCCACCATCCCGCCAGTCGGCAACGCCCCACGGCGTCTTGGGCGCGCCGCCCACTGCGGTGGCGCGGCTGTCGCTCATTGTCTCTCACCCTGCAAGTGTCGACATCGGGCCGATCGTCTCAGATCTGGCCGATCGTCTCAGATGCGCTGCCGCGCAGTATGCTTGCCGACGCGAGAGGGAGTATCCCGACAGCGCACATCCGTCATCACGGGTCCCGACGACGCGGCCCCGGGTGTGCGCCGCCCGGCACGATCCGGACGAGGGAGAGACTTTCGTCTTCGAACGACCCTCCCTCTTCTTCGAAAGGCCCTCATGGACCTGGAACTTCCCCTGTGGTTCGAGATCGGCTCGCTCGTCGTGCTGACGCTGATCTTGGCCGCCGACCTGCTGCTGATCCTCAAGCGCCCGCACATCCCCTCGACGCGGGAGTCGACGCTTTGGGTCGTCTTCTACGTCACCCTCGCGCTGATCTTCGCGGGATTGATGTGGATCTTCGCGGGCGGTGAGTTCGCGGGGCAGTTCGTGGCCGGATGGCTGACGGAGTACAGCCTCTCGATCGACAACCTGTTCGTGTTCGTGCTGATCATGAGCCAGTTCGCGGTTCCGCGCCGGTATCAGCAGGAGGTGCTGATGGTGGGCATCATCATCGCGCTCGTGCTGCGCGGCGCGTTCATCCTCGTCGGCGCCGCGGTGATCGAGAACTTCAGCCCGATCTTCTACATCTTCGGCGCGTTCCTGGTGTGGACCGCGATTCGCCAGGCGTTCCCCGGCGACCACGATGAAGAGGTCAAGCGCGAGAACTTCATCGTGCGGATGCTCCGCCGCACCATCGACATCAGCGACGAGTACGACGGCAAAAAGATCCGAACCGTGGTGAACGGCAAGAAGATCTGGACGCCCATGATCATCGTGTTCGCGGCGATCGGTGTGACGGACCTGCTGTTCGCGATCGACTCGATCCCGGCGATCTTCGGCATCACGACGAGCCCCTTCATCGTGTTCACCGCCAACATCTTCGCCCTGATGGGCCTGCGCCAGCTGTATTTCCTGCTCGGCGACCTGCTCGATCGCCTGCGGTACCTGCACTACGGCATCGCATTCATCCTGGCGTTCATCGGCGTGAAGCTCGTGCTGCACGCCATGCACGTGAACGAACTGCCGTTCATCAACGGCGGTGAGCACATCGAGTGGGCTCCCGAGATCTCGACGTGGACGTCGCTCGGTGTGATCGTGGCGTCTATGGTCGTCGCGACGGTCGCGAGCCTGGTCGCCTCTGCGCGAGACCGTCGCGTCGCCGAGGCCAGCCTCGCGGCAACGCCGGAGGCGGCCGCTGCCGTCGTCGCGGATGAGAAGGGCACGCCGCCGACGGTCGAGCAGCCCCCGGCCCCCGACGCCCGCTGAGAACCCCATGGCGGCGGTCGTGCGCCCGGGGTCGCCAGCCCGAAACACCGAGAGGACGCAACATGCCGTGCGTGCGTCACGCCCCACGGCATGTTGCGTCCTCTCGGGAAGGTAGAGACGAGGCGCGCGCGCACCGCGCCACTACTCGGGCCATCCGCGCGAACGAAGCGCTCGTGCCGCTCTTGCGGCAAGGTCGCCGTCGGTCATTGTCTTCGAGGCCCGGATGACGAGCCAACCGGCCTCGGCAAGGTCGTTGTAGCGTTCGAGATCGTGTGCCCATTGCCACGGATCGGCGCGGTGCTGGTCGCCCTCGTACTCGATGAGAACGCGCCACCGTCGATACAAGAGATCGCCGTGAACCGTCCGACGGCGCAGGACGATTTCGGCGTTCAGCTCAGGTTCCGGAAGCCCCGCGCGGACGAGGGCCAGCCGCGCGCGTGTCTCGCGCGGCGAGCGCGAGCCTGGCCGCACCAGTTCGAAGGCGCGCACGAGCGTTCGGTATCCGCGTAGACCCACGCTCGCGCCCACCGCCTCGGACATCGCCGCATGAGTGGTCAGTGAGCGAGGTTGCCCGATCAGGCGATCACCGGCTTCGACGAGTTCATCCACGCTCAGTTGCGACGCCAAGTCCGTCCATGTCCGCAGCGCTGATGTCACCCGAAGGCCGCCCGAGACGCGCTCGACGAGCGTTTCGCGGCGGGTGGCGTATCCGGCGACTCGGATGCCGCGGGGCGCGCGACCGTCGACGGCCGTGACGTGCACTCGTGTGTCGTGCGACAACCGGGCGGGCAGGGGGATACCGAGCAGGCGAGCGGCAGTGACATGCGAGAAGACATGGTTGGCAGGCATCCGTGTCGCGTACGCGATGCAGTCGGAGTACCCACCCGCTTGCTGTGCGGGTCGACGCACGCCGTGGAACGGGGCCGCGAGATCCGTGCGGCGCAGCCGGTCGGCCAGGATTCCGCGCCCGACCGCATCGGCGACGGCAAAGGCGCGGTCGCGAAGCTCTGGGGGAAGTTCACGTGGCTGAGGCATCAGCGCATCATCGTCACGGGAGTGTGGCCCCGCGTGTCCTCCGGCCCATTTCAGTGAGGCCGGACTCGACGGGGCACCGGGGGAGGAGCGGCCATCTGTGCACCGAGAGGACGCAACATGCCGTAGGCGGAGGACACCGCACGGCATGTTGCGTCCACTCGCGCCATCCCGAGGCGTGCTGACGCGCCGCCCCGGCGCCGGCGCGCGCTGCCCGGCGACGGCGGGGGAGCGCCGCGCGGTGGTAGCCTGGCCGGATGCTGATCGCTCGCCTTCTCCTTAGTGGCCGCGACGAGTCCTAGTCCCAGGCCTCACTCGTCGCGGAGTCTGTCGCGGGCTTGATCACCCTCACAGGAGAGAACGACTGATATGAGCACCCCCGAATCCACGTTCACCGCGTCCAGCACAGCGGAACCATCCGCCGCGCAGATCGCGGCCCGCATGCCGGATGCCCCGCGCACCCTGGCCGAGAAGGTCTGGGACGACCATCTCGTCGTCAAGGGCGAGAACGGCGAGCCGGACCTGATCTACATCGACCTGCACCTGGTGCACGAGGTCACGAGCCCGCAGGCCTTCGACGGCCTACGCGCCGAGGGTCGGCCGCTGCGCCGCCTCGACCTGACGATCGCGACCGAGGATCACAACACCCCGACCCTCGAGATCGACAAGCCGATCGCCGACCTGACCAGCCGCACGCAGATCGACACCCTGCGCCGCAACGCCGAGGAGTTCGGCGTGCGCCTGCATTCGCTGGGTGACAAGGAGCAGGGCATCGTGCACGTCGTTGGACCCCAGCTGGGCCTGACGATGCCGGGCATCACGGTCGTCTGCGGCGACTCGCACACGAGCACCCACGGCGCGTTCGGCGCGATGGCGTTCGGCATCGGCACCAGCGAGGTCGAGCACGTCATGGCGACC
>NZ_HG779783.1:0-6435 GCF_000582705.2 Microbacterium sp. C448 | reverse complement strand
CAAGACCATGGCGATCACGGTCGAGGGTGATCTGAAGCCGGGCGTGACCGCGAAGGACATCATCCTCGCGATCATCGCGAAGATCGGCGCCAACGGCGGTCAGGGCTACGTGCTCGAGTACCGCGGTAGCGCCATTCGCGCCCTCTCGATGGAGGGCCGGATGACGATCTGCAACATGTCGATCGAAGCGGGCGCTCGCGCTGGCATGGTCGCGCCCGACGAGACGACCTTCGCGTATGTGAAGGACAAGCCGCATGCGCCGCAGGGCCAGGACTGGGAGGATGCCGTCAGCTATTGGCGCACGCTCCCGTCCGATGAGGGCGCCGTCTACGACGCCGAGGTCTTCCTCGACGCGAATGAGCTCGAACCGTTCGTGACGTGGGGGACGAACCCGGGCCAGGGTGTCTCGCTGAGCGACGTCGTGCCGACCCCGGCAGACATCGCGGACCCGAACGAGCGCGCCGCCGCCGAGCGGGCGCTGGAGTACATGGATCTGAAGGCCGGAACGCGGATGAAGGATGTCCCGGTCGACGCCGTCTTCATGGGCTCGTGCACGAACAGCCGTATCGAGGACCTGCGCGCCTTCGCCTCCATTATCGAGGGTCGCAAGAAGGCCGATGGCGTCCGCGTCATGGTGGTCCCGGGCTCCGCGCGGGTGCGGCTCGAGGCAGAGGCCGAGGGCCTCGACAAGATCATCACGGACTTCGGCGCTGAATGGCGCTTTGCCGGATGCTCGATGTGCCTCGGCATGAACCCCGACCAGCTCGCGCCGGGGGAGCGGTGTGCCTCGACGAGCAACCGCAACTTCGAGGGACGTCAGGGCAAGGGGGGCCGCACGCACCTCGTCTCGCCCCTCGTCGCCGCTGCCACCGCGATTCGCGGCACGCTGTCGAGCCCGAGCGACCTCGAAGCCGACGTGATCGCCGACACGATCGACGACAACGACACACCCATCTACGCGCGCGTCGAGGCGGGGGAGATCTGACATGGACAAGTTCGCTACCCACACCGGTATTGCGGCGCCGCTGCGGCGTTCCGCGGTCGACACCGATCAGATCATCCCGGCCGTCTATCTCAAGCGCGTCACCAAGACCGGCTTTGAGGACGCACTGTTCGCGTCATGGCGTCAGGACCCCGAGTTCGTGCTCAACCAGCCCGCGTATCAGGGAGCATCCGTCCTCGTCGCAGGACCCGACTTCGGTACGGGGTCAAGTCGCGAGCACGCCGTCTGGGCGCTCCGCGATTTCGGCTTCAAGGTCGTTCTGAGCCCCCGCTTCGCGGACATCTTCCGCGGCAACGCAGGAAAGCAAGGCCTACTCACAGGTGTGGTCCCCGAGGCCGAGATCGAGCGCATCTGGGCGCTCATCGAGGCAAACCCCGGCGTGCAGATGACGGTCGATCTGGAGGCGCGCGAGGTCGCTATCGCTGATATCCGGGTCCCGTTCGAGATCGATGATTACACTAGGTGGCGTCTCTTGGAGGGACTCGACGACATCGGGCTGACCCTCCGGAACGAAGACAAGATCGCCGCCTACGAAGCGCGACGCGAACCCTGGAGGCCACGCACTTTACCGGTGCCGCCGCTTCCCGCACAGTAAGGCTGCACCGCATGACGACACTCCTGAACGACACCGCGGGCAACAAGAAGTCGGGGCCAGGACGGAGCGCGAAAGTGAGTGCAGAGGTTCTGGCGATCCGGGGTGGCCGGCCGCTGCGGGGAACGATCGAGGTCAAGGGCGCGAAGAATCTCGTCACCAAGGCGATGGTGGCGGCGCTCCTCGGCGAGACCCCCAGCATCCTGCGTGATGTGCCCGAACTGAGTGACGTCGCGGTTGTTCGCTCGTTGCTCGAGGTGCACGGCGTCACGGTCATGGACGGCGATGAACCGGGCAGCCTCGTGCTCGACCCGAGCGGCGCCGCCTCGGCGCACTTCGAAGAGATCGACGCGCATGCGGGAGCCTCGCGCATCCCGATCCTGTTCTGTGGTCCTCTGCTGCATCTGCTGGGCGAGGCGCTGATTCCGGATCTCGGTGGATGTCGCATCGGTGACCGTCCGATCAACTTCCACATGGACGCGCTTCGCGCATTCGGTGCCATCGTCGACAAGAGCTACGAGGGCATCCGCATCACGGCGCCGAACGGCCTGCACGGCGCGAACATCGAGCTGCCGTACCCGAGCGTCGGGGCGACGGAGCAGGTGCTGCTGACGGCCGTCAAGGCGAAGGGCATCACCGAGCTGAAGAACGCGGCCATCGAGCCCGAGATCATGGACCTGATCGCGGTGCTGCAGAAGATGGGCGCGATCATCTCGTACGAGCCGAACCGCGTCATCTTGATCGAGGGTGTCGAGACTCTGCGCGGCTACGACCACCGCTCCATCTTCGACCGCAATGAGGCCGTCTCGTGGGCCTGCGCGGCTCTCGCGACAGATGGCGAGATCTTCGTCGCGGGCGCGAAGCAACAGGACCTGCTCACGTTCCTCAACGTGTTCCGGAAGGCCGGCGGATGGTTCGACATCCGCGAAGACGGCATTCTGTTCCGTCGTGACGGATCGATCAAGCCGGTCATCGTCGAGACGGATGTGCACCCCGGCTACATGACCGACTGGCAGCAGCCCCTCATCGTCGCGCTGACCCAGGCCGAGGGCGAGTCGACCGTGCACGAGACGGTGTACGAGAACCGCCTCGGATTCACCCAGGCTCTGGTCAAGATGGGCGCCGACATCGTCGTTCACCCGCACGGGCTCGAGGGGGGCGAGCGCCGCGTCCCGCGTCGTGCGCTCGAGCAGGCCGCAGTCATCAACGGTCCGACGCCGTTGACCGGTGCCGACATCGAGGTGCCCGACCTGCGCGGAGGCTTCTCGTACGTCGTGGCGGCTCTCGCAGCCCAGGGCGAGTCCCGCGTGTCCGGAGTCGGCATCATCAGCCGGGGTTACGAAAAGTTCTTCGACAAGCTCACCGCGCTCGGCGCCGACTTCGACATCGTCGGGTGACCCGGTGACCCGGACCCGCCCGCGATCAAGCGAAAAGACACGACCGAGCGTCTTCTGGTTGCTCGGCGGCATCGTCGAACCGTTCACCAAGTACTTCGCCCGCATCCGCATCCACGGTGCCGAGAAGATCCCCACCGAGGGGGCGTTCATTCTCGCCCCGAACCACTACAGCGAATTCGACCCGCTCATCGTCTCGGTAACGGTGTGGGACATCGGCCGCGCGCCGCGGTTCCTCGTCAAGGAGAGTCTGTTCCGTGTGCCGGTGCTCGGGTGGGCGCTGAAGGCGACCGGCATGGTGCCGGTCTCGCGCGACTCCAGCTCGTCGTCGGCGAAGTCGACGCTGTCGGGCGCCGAGCACCTCGCAACGACCGGCAGCAGCATCATCGTCTACCCCGAGGGCACGCTCACGCGCGATCCTGACCTGTGGCCCATGCGCGGCAAGACCGGCGCCGTGCGGCTCGCTTTTGAATCCGGTGTTCCCCTGATTCCCGTTGCCCACTGGGGAGCGCAAGAGATCATGCCGAGGTACGGCGGCAAGCTCCGGTTCTGGCCTCCGCGGAAGCCGGTCGATTTCTTGGTCGGCGACCCCCTCGACCTGTCCGACTTCGACGGGCGCCACCATCAGCCCGGCGCCCTGGTCGAGGCGACCGAGCGTCTCATGAACGCGATCGCCGCGCTGCTGGAAGAGCTGCGGGACGAGAAGGCGCCGCCCGTTCGCTGGAACCCGGCCACGCACGCGCAGAAAGAGACGGGTCGCTTTGAGTCGTAAAGCTCCGGATGGTCCGAAGGTCGCCGTCATCGGCGCCGGCAGCTGGGGCACGACCTTCGGCAAGATTCTCGCCGACGGTGGTGCCGCGGTCACGATGTGGGCCCGTCGCCCCGAACTGGCGCACGAAATCGCCGAAGGCAAGCGCAACAGCGAGTATCTGCCGGGCGTCAACCTGCCCCGGTCGATGACGGCGACGGCGCACCTCTCCGAAGCCCTCGACGGTGCCACGCAGATCTACCTCTCGGTACCGAGCCAGGCCCTCCGCGAGAGCCTCAAAGCCGTCCGCCCCCTGGTCGCCGACAACGACGCCCTGCTCATCAGCCTGATGAAGGGCGTCGAGCGGCGCTCGGGCATGCGCATGAGCCAGGTCATCGAGCAGGAGCTCGCCTGCGATCCAGCGCGCATCGCCGTGGCATCCGGCCCGAACCTGGCGCTCGAGATCGCGCGAGAGCAGCCCACCGCGGCGGTCATCTCGTCGACGAGCCAAGAGACCGCGGACGCCGTCGCACGTCGAGCGCGGAACGCCTATTTCCGCTCGTTCGTGAACACGGATGTCATCGGCACCGAGTTCGGCGGCGTGCTGAAGAACCTGATCGCGGTCGCGATCGGCATCGTCGACGGCGTCGGCTACGGCGAGAACACGAAGGCGTCGATCATCACGCGCGGACTCGTCGAGATGACGGACTTCGCGGTGGCCTACGGCGCGCAGCCCGAAACTCTGCAGGGTCTCGCGGGGCTCGGCGACCTGATCGCGACGTGCCAGTCGCCGCTCTCGCGCAACAACACGGCGGGCCGACTGCTCGGTCAGGGATACTCGTTCCAGGATGTCGTGAAGCAGATGCAGCAGACGGCCGAGGGACTCGCATCCGTCGCACCCGTGCTGCAGCTGGCGAAAGAGGTCGGCGTCGAGATGCCGATCGTCGAGCAGGTCAAGCGCGTGCTGGATGGCACGATGAAGCCGCAGCAGATCGCCCCACACCTGACCACCGACGATGACACCCCCCGGGGCGAGAGGACGCAGAATGCACAAACGGGCGGTGGCGGTGCTCTTTGGCGGTCGCTCCAGCGAGCACTCGATCAGCTCCGCAACGGCGGGCGGGGTGCTGCGGGCGATTGATCGCGAGCGGTATCGGGTAATCCCGATCGGCATCACCCGCGCGGGGGTCTTCGTGCTCGAGGACGACGATCCCGACAAGTTCGCCCTCGATGCCGAGAAACTGCCGGAGGTCGACGATAACGGCACCCGCATCGTCTGGCCCGAGGGCGGCGCTGCGCGTGAACTGCGCGTGCGCCGCGCCGACGGAACGGTGGATGATCTCGGTGCCATCGACGTCGTCTTGCCGATCCTGCACGGCCTGCACGGCGAGGACGGCACGATCCAGGGGTTCCTCGACACCCTCCAGCTGCCCTATGCCGGTGGCGGGGTGCTCGATTCTGCGCTGTGCATGGACAAGCACTTCATGAAGATCGCGCTGCAGGCCGAGGGCGTGCCGGTCGCTCCCTGGGTGACCGTGCGGCGCGCACTCTGGGACAGCGACGCCGAGGGTGTGCGGACGGATGCCGCGGCACTCGGAGAAATCCTGTTCGTCAAGCCGGCTCGTGCCGGGTCAAGCGTCGGTGTCTCGAAGGTGCATCACCTGGGCGAACTCGATGACGCCCTCGCCCTGGCCTTCGCCGAGGACGACAAGGTGTTGATCGAATCGGCGCTCGTCGGGCGCGAGATCGAGGTCGCCGTGCTGGAGGGACGTGGGGGAGCACCCGCCCGGGCCTCGCTACCCGGTGAGGTCGTGCTGACGACTCGCGAGTTCTACGACTTCGAGGGCAAGTACCTCGGCGGCGACGGCGTGGACGTGCGTTGCCCGGCCGATCTGGAGGCATCCGAGATCGAGGCGATCCAGGCGCTCGGCGCGCGAGCCTTCGAGGCTGTGGACGGGCGCGGACTCGCCCGCGTGGACTTCTTCCTGACCGATGACGGGCTCGTCGTGAACGAACTCAACACGATGCCGGGGTTCACCCCGATCTCGATGTTTCCGAAGTGCTGGATCGCATCCGGCATGTCGTACGCCGAGCTCATCACCGAACTGATCGACACGGCCCTCGAGCGCGCCTGACGGGCGTCTGTTCGGCTTTTAGGGCACAGGGACGTCGGTGCAGGCCCCGTCGATGGGTAGCCGTCCGACCGACGAGGCGAGCGCCTCGAGCACGACGGCACTCGATACGCCCGTGTCGACGTTCGTGTCGAGATAGAGCTCGACCGCCGGCGTCCGCCCGAACGTGGTCACACGGAAGCGGAACTCACCGAGGTCCTCGATGATCCAGTCGACACCATCGACCGTGCTGCACGGGAGCGTCGTCGGTCCGGGCGGCTCGATGCCGCACGTCAGCAGCACAGCGGCCGGGTCACCCCACGCGCCGGTGGCCTGGGCATCCGTCTGACGCCGCTCTTTGCCGTCGAGCGTTGCGGGCAGCCGCACCGAGACCTCGGCGCAGAGCGGATCGTTCGCGCTCGGAGCGGGCTGCATGGCCACGGGTGCGGTGCAGCCGCTCAGCACGCCCGCCGACACGAGCACTGCCGCCGAGAGGACGAGCAGGCGACGCGGGGGCATCCCTCCAGCCTACCCAGGCCGTGTCGGTCGGGCCCGCGGCGGGCCATGCGCGGCCGGTGCTTCCACCT
>NZ_HG779782.1:0-4571 GCF_000582705.2 Microbacterium sp. C448 | reverse complement strand
GGCGTGGACTATGCGATCGACACGACCGGAAACGCCGGTGTCGTGGACGGGATGCTCCGATCGCTGGGCCACCGCGGCCACGCCGTTTTGCTGGCCGCAGCGAACCCCGAAGCGGAGTCGAAGGTGAACCTGTCGCAGGCCGTGGCCCGCGCCATCCGGATCACGTCTGTCGTCGAGGGCGGCGTCATCCCGCAGCTGTTCATCCCCGAGATGATCGAGCTGTATCTGGCGGGTGAGTTCCCGTTCGACAGGCTCGTTCGGACGTACCCGTTTGCCGAAATTGCGCGGGCATTCGCCGACAGCGAGTCCGGCGAGGTCGTCAAGCCCGTCCTTACCTTCGGCTGAGTCCGGCGCGCCTCCGCCGGCGCACCGCGGCGGCGATCAACAGTCCCAGGATGGCGCCGGAGGCGTTCGCGACGAGATCGCGCGGATGAGAGATCCGGTCCGCCAACGGTATCTGTGCCAGCTCGATCACGAGGGTCAGCGCGATGGGAACGAGAAGGCCGACAGAGCCGCGAAAGAGCAGACCTGAGGCCAGCCCGATGGGCAGGAACATCAGAATGTTCGCCACGATCTCAAGCGGTGATCCCTCCGTCCAGGTCGACCATCCGATCCACGATTGAAGATTGAGGATGCCATAGGCCTCCTGGTTTCCCTCGGTCGCCCACGGCAACGGACGCAGCGTCACCCACAGAACGGCGCCCGTATAGAGGGCACCGAGCGCGGCGATCGTTGTGCGTGCCGGTCGGCCGAGGGGGAACATCGTCATCGAACTCAGATTGTCATGCCGTCGGGAGCTTTACCTGGGTGAGCTCCTCGGAGCATTCCCACATGCGGGCGGCCTCGTTCATGCTGCGGAGCGGCCGGAACAGGGGCTGCTCGCCGGGCGTTCCGCCTACGCGACCGGGTCCCATCGGCCCGAAGAGCAGACCGCGGCTCATGACGCCCGCGTTGTTGATGAGCAGGTGGATCGGTTCGCCCTCGGCGCGCAGCGTCTCGCCGAGTCTCGCCACGGACTCGAGCGACGAAAGGTCCAGATCGCGGAGCGACACCGCGGCATCGGGAAACGTGGCGCGGATCGTCGCGAGCGCGTTCTCGCCCTTCGTGCGGTTTCGCACGGGGACGATGACCTCGGCGCCGGCCGCAGCGAGTCGGCGGGCCATGATCAGGCCCATGCCATCGCTGGCGCCCGTGATGAGCGCGCGCTTGCCGGTGAGGTCGGGAAGGGTGATGTCGATCTTCTTGCGTGGCACGGTGTGCTCCTCGGATGTCTCGTGTTCTGGTGTTCCCACGATCGCCCGCGGCGCCGAGGCCATCCAGGGCCTCTCGATCCCCCGATACGAAGGGGGGATCGCCGGACCGTGGCTCCGGTTGTCCACACGGGGTAGACATGACGGACGCAGGGAGATGAGGGAACACCGTGATCGACCGCAGGGGATTGGCCGAGTTTCTTCGGACGCGCCGCGAGGCGCTGCAGCCGGAGGATGTCGGACTGACGCGCGGTGCTCGGCGCCGAACCACCGGGCTGCGCCGGGAAGAGGTGGCAGCGCTCAGCCACATGTCGACGGACTACTACTCCCGCCTCGAGCAGGAGAGGGGCCCGCAGCCGTCCGAGCACATGCTGGCATCCATCGCCCAGGGGCTCCACCTCTCGCTCGATGAACGCGACCATCTGTTTCATCTCGCGGGGCACACGCCGCCCGCGCGTGGCGGCGGACGCGATCACGTCAGCCCGGGCATGCTCCGCATCCTGGATCGACTCGACGACACACCCGCCGAGATCGTCACCGAACTAGGCGAGACGCTTGTGCAGAGCCGGATGGGCATCGCCCTGATGGGAGACAAGGTCTCTCTCACCGGGCCCGAACGCAGCCTCGGTTTTCGCTGGTTCACCGATCCCGCCACGCGGGAGTTCTACGCCCGAGAGGAGCACGGGTTCCTCAGCAGGATGTACGCGTCGGGGTTGCGTGAGATCACGGCGTTGCGTGGCCCCCGGTCGCGCGCTGCCGAACTCGCCGAGCTTTTGCTCGCGCGCAGCGACGAGTTCCGCACGCTCTGGGCAGAGCACGAGGTGGGACTGCGGCCGCACGAGACGAAACACTTCGTGCATCCCGAAGTTGGTGCGCTCGAACTGCACTGTCAACGGCTGGTCGACCCCGCGCAGGCGCAGTCGCTGATGGTCTATACGGCCGTCCCGGGCAGCGAGAGCTACGAGAAGCTGAGCCTGCTGTCGGTGATCGGGGCGCAGGCGCTCGGTTGAGCGAGTAGCGTCGCCCCATGCATCGGCTGTCCCGCGACGAAGCGCGCCGCATCGCGGTCCGGGCTCAGCTGCTCGACGCCGACCGTCCAGGTGACATCGTTGAGGTTGCCGAGCAGATCGGCGCGATCAAGATCGATCCCACCGCCACGATCGCCCCTGCCGAGCAGACGGTGCCGTGGAGCCGGATCGGTTGGGGCTACGAACCCGGCCAGCTCCGCAAAGCCGTCGAGACCGATCGGCTGCTTTTCGAGCACGACGGATGCTTCTGGGCAGGCAGCCTGCTCGCCCCGATGCTGTCGATCATGCGCCAGGGCCCGCGCCGGCAGGCGACGGTCGACTACCTCGAGGCGAACGACGCGTTTCGCCGAGACATCCTGTCCCGACTTCGCGCCGAGGGCCCACTCGCGGCATCCGACTTCACCGACACGAGCGTCGTCCAACGCGACCGCTCGAGCGGATGGTACGGGCCGAACGAAGTGCCGCGGATGCTCGAGATCCTCGCGCGGATCGGCGAGGTCGCGATCGCCGGCCGGGTGGGCCGCCAGCGCCTGTGGGACCTGCCGGAGCGGGTCTATCCGGCCGACCTGCCGGTGTTCGAGCCGGCCGAGGCTGAGGTGCTGTTGCAGCAACGGCGCCTGCAGGCGGCCGGCATCGTGAAGCAGAAGTCACCCTGGACGCCGGTGGGAACGGTGGGCGAACCCGCCGAAGTCGAGGGCAGCAGCTGGAAGTGGCGGGTCGATCCTGAGGCGCTCGCCGCTCTCGACGACGACCCGGGCGGGCGCGCCGCCATCCTGAACCCGTACGACCGCATGCTCTTCGACCGTCCGCGACTGACCGAACTGTTCGACTTCACCTACGTGCTCGAGCAGTTCAAGCCCAAGGCGCAGCGGGTGTACGGATACTTCGCGCATCCGATCCTCGTCGGCGATCGCTTCGTCGGGCTGCTGGACGCCGAACTCGACAAGAAGAAGGAGACGCTCGTCGTGCACGCCGTGCACGAAGTCTTGCCCTACGACGACGACGAGCGCGAGATGGTCGAGGCCGAGATTCGGGATCTGGCCGGATGGCTGGGGGTCGCGCTAGCGGGGCGGTGACCGGGCGCGCTAGCTCGTTGCCACGTCGATGAGTGCCTTGCCGACGAGCCCGCCCTCGACCGCGTCGTGCGCGGCGGCGGTCTGTTCCAGGGCGAATCGAGTGATCGGCAAGCCGGCTTCCTGTCCGACGGGGAGCGCACCGTCGCGAAGTGCGGCCGTGACATCCTCGACAGCGGCCGTGATCGCATCCGTCCCCATCGTGTAGAGCAGCAAGAACTGGTACCGGATGTTGAGGGCGAAGTGCGTGCGGATGTCGAGGCTCATCTCGGTTCCGCCATCGGTCGCGTAGACGGCGACGGAGCCCTGGTTCGCCAGGACGGCGGCATTCAGTTCTGCGTTGCGCGCGGGGGAGACCTCGACCACGATGTCCACCCCATCGGGGGCGGCGGCGCGGATCTCGGCGGCAGCGTGCTGCTCGCGATAGTTGACGACGGTGTGCGCTCCGGCCGCGAGGGCGAGGTCCGCTTTGGCGTCGGAAGACACGGTCGTGACGACGGTCGCGCCGGCCCAGCGCGCGAGCTGGATGGCGGCGTGTCCGACGGCGCCGGCCCCACCCGCGACCAGCACGGTCCGGCCCGCGAGTGAACCGGGGGCGAGCCGCGAGGGGCCGCCGTCGTGCACGGTGAGCGCTCGATGCGCCGTCAGCGCGGGCACGCCCAGCGATGCGCCGACGTCGAACGAGACGCCTTCGGGGAGGGGCGCGACGAGATGAGCGGGCAGGAGCGTGTACTCCTGCGCGGTGCCGGACGGGCGGTCGAATGCTGCGAGAAACATCCAGACCCGATCGCCGGGCGCGAGGTGCTCGACGCCCGGACCGACCGCGTCGACGATGCCTGCACCGTCCTGGTTGGGTACCTGCTCCGGGAAGCGCGTCGGGGCTGAGGCGCCGCCCGCCCGGCTCTTCCAATCCGTCGGATTGACGCCCGAAACGATCACGCGAACGCGGACCTCGCCCGCGCCGGGCTCGGGGATCTGCGAGTCGATCTCGTGGAGGACGTCGGATGTTCCGGTCTGGGAGTAGACGATGGCGCGCATGGTGTGGGCAACCGGCCTGCGCCGTTGGGCATTCCCGTCGGTCACTGAGCCTGTCGAAGTGACCAGCGGAGCCACCCGCCTGCGGGTTCGCTTGCGCGACGCAAGATGTGAGAAGTCTCATCTTTTCGGCGTGATTTCGCCGTTTTTTGGGTGCTTTTCGGGGTTCGGATGTCGGTGGTCAT
>NZ_HG779781.1:0-1887 GCF_000582705.2 Microbacterium sp. C448 | reverse complement strand
CCTATTGCGGGTCGAGCCCGAGGTCGGCGAGCCCGATCGCCGCACGCCACTCCAGGCCCGCGGCCTCGACGGCGGCCTGTGCGCCCGTGGCCCGGTCGACGATAACGGCGACCGCCACGACCTCGGCACCCTCACGGCGCAGGGCCTCGACGGCCTTCAGCGCCGACTGCCCCGTGGTCGAGGTGTCTTCGACCACGACGACGCGTTTGCCCGAGACATCCGCTCCCTCGATCTGGCGACCGCGCCCGTGGTCCTTGGGTTCCTTGCGGACGACGAAAGCATCGAGCGGGCTCCCCGCGTGCACCGACTCGTGAAGGATCGCGTTCGCAATCGGGTCCGCGCCGAGGGTCAGGCCGCCGACCGACGCGACGTCGGGAATGTCGGCGATCAGGTCGAGCATGATGCGGCCGATCGCGGGAGCGGCACGGTGGTCGAGCGTGAGCTTGCGCATATCGACGTAGTAGTTCGCCTGCTTGCCGCTCGAGAGCGTGAAGTCGCCGTGGAACACCGCCTCGTCGGCGATGAGGGCGATGAGCCGCTGGCGGTCGGCTTCGATTTCGGGTGTCGACGCGGTCATGGGCTCGAGTCTAGGGCGCCGCGGGGCCCTCCTCGGATGTACCCGGCACCTCCTAGGCTGGAGCGATGCGCCTCGCCACCTGGAACGTCAACTCGATCCGCGCGCGCGTCGAGCGCACCGTCGACTTCGCGGTGCGTGAAGACATCGACGTGCTCGCGATGCAAGAGATCAAGTGCCGGCCCGACCAGTTCCCCTACGCGCAGTTCGAAGACGCCGGGTACTCCGTCGAAGCCCACGGGCTGAACCAGTGGAACGGCGTCGCGATCGCGAGCCGCCTGCCGATGACCGACATCGAACATTCCTTTCCCGGCATGCCCGGGTTCGCGAAGGGCCACGAGGGTCCGGATGCCCCGCTCGAGGCACGCGCTATCGCGGCAACCGTCGGCGGGGTGAGGGTGTGGAGCCTCTACGTCCCGAACGGTCGATCGCTCGACGACCCCCACTACATCTACAAGCTGGACTGGCTCGGCGCGCTTGCGCAGTACACGCGCGACACGCTGGATCATGACCCGGACGCCGCGCTCGCGCTGGTCGGTGACTTCAACATCGCGCCCACCGATGCCGACAACGGCGACCCGACGGTCGTCCCCGGCGTCACGACCCACGTGTCCGAGCCCGAGCGCGTTGCCTTCCGCGACCTCGAGGCGGCCGGTCTCAGCGATGTCGTCCGGCCCCTGGTGCCCACCGGGTTCACCTACTGGGACTACAAGCAGCTGCGCTTCCCCCGCAACGAGGGTCTGCGCATCGACTTCATCCTCGGCTCGCACGCTGTAGCCGAGGCCGTCCGCGGCGCGGCCATCCACCGCAACGAGCGGAAGGGCGAGATCCCGAGCGACCACGTGCCCGTCGTCGTCGACCTCGAGCTGGACTCGGCAGAGGATTCGGACGACGTCCCCATGATCTTCGGATAGCGCGCAGTCTCCCCCGCGGGACGGATGTCTCGGCGAGCGCCGCAACGTACCGTGGAGGGATGAGCGAGTCCGATCGTCCGTTCGCCGAACGCACGCCGACATCGGCGGACCTACGGGCCGACGTCTTCCTCGCCGCCGCGATGCTCGTCGGCGGCGTGCTGAGCGCTTGGTTGACGTCGGTCGCGGGGTTCTACGGCGACGAGCAGGCGCCCCTCATGTGGGGCGTCGTGTATGCGGCCGCGGTGACCGCGCCGCTGGCCCTTCGCCGGCGCTTCCCCTCGCTCGTCGCGATCGTCGTGTGCGCCGCCTATTTCGTCGCCGTGAGCCTGCGCATCCCCGAGATCTACGTCGGCAACATTGCCATGTTCATCGCGATATACACGGTCGGGGCGTGGGTCG
>NZ_HG779780.1:0-523 GCF_000582705.2 Microbacterium sp. C448 | reverse complement strand
GGCCTTCGCAGATGAGAAGAACATGAGAAATTGACCACGCCTGCGTGCGTGCGTTTCGTCTCGCTGCGCTCGCTCAACGGCCGGCGGTATTCGCCGAACTGTCACGAAACGCTCGATCTGGGCACAATATGCAGCAGTCTGTGACAGCTCGATCGAGAGCGGGGAGGGCGTTTCGACTCGCTACGCTCGCTCAACGACCGAGAGGCGATCTACGACGCGAGCGGCTCGATGAGTTCGGGCCCGTTGTTGCGGACGTTGCCCACGGCGCGCCCCACGACGTGATTGTCGAGCGTCGCGGCGACGGAGGGTGCGGCGTCGATCGCGGCGTCGAGGACGTCGCCGATGTTGTCGGTGTCGGTATCGAGCCAGGCCTCGGCGTGGTCCATGTCGACGAACAGTGGCATGCGGTCGTGGATCGAGCCGAGGTTGCCGATCGAATCGCGCGTCAGGATCGTGAAGCTGAGCACCCAGCGCGCCGGGTCGTCGTCCGCAGCGGCGGGGTTCTTCCACCACTCGTAGAGCC
>NZ_HG779779.1:0-7044 GCF_000582705.2 Microbacterium sp. C448 | reverse complement strand
CCTCTCGCGCGTTGACGGTGTGGGTGGCACCGAGCTCGCGGGCGAGCTCGAGCCGCTCCGCCACGACATCCACCGCGACGATCGTTCGAACCCGTGCGACGCGTGCGCCCAGGATCGCCGACATACCGACCGCCCCCGTGCCGAACACGACGAGCGTGCTATCCATTCGCGGCTCCAGGACCTTCAGAACCGTGCCCGCCCCGGTCTGCACCCCGCACCCGAGCGGTGCGAGCACCTCGAGCGGCACATCGGTGCGCACCTTCACGACGCTGCGCGTCGGCACGTTCGCGTACGTGGCGAACGCGGACTGACCGAAGAAGTGCGAAGTGACCCGGTGCCCGCCGGCGTCGACCAGGGACGTCGTGCCGTCCGGGCGTCCGCCGGCGAAGTTCTGCTCGTAGGAGTTCGCGCAGAATGACGGGTTCCCGCTCAGACAATCGACACAGATGCCGCAGCTCGCGACCGTCAGAACGACGTGATCGCCTACCTCGAGGTGCGTCACACCGTCGCCCACACGTTCGATCACGCCCGCGCCCTCGTGTCCGAGCACGATCGGAAAGGTGGTCGGGATCCACCCGTCCCGCACAGCCATGTCGGTGTGGCACACGCCGGTCGCGACCATGCGGACCTGCACCTCGCCCGCGCGCGGATCGTCAAGCGTCAGCTGCGCCACCTCGAACTCGCCTTCGAGCTCGGGCATGACGGCTGCGGTGATGGTGGAAGTCATGGGGTGGATCCTCTCGTCGCGGATCACCACAGTCTGTGCGCATGAGCCGGCCACGTCCGCCCCCTTTCGCTCCGCACCGAATGGTTGTAAGGGCGGCGCGGCGAGACGTCGCATCGGCAGCCCGGAAGAGGCACTCGGCGTTCGCTCAGGAAGCCGGCCGCACGCCCTCGTAGGCTGGATGCACCAAGGGGAGTACTCCGACACGGTCGGCTCGTCATTACGGATGCATCGCATCCCGGGTCACCGGTCCTCGATCTGAGGATGGAGAAGACCTTGGCGTCGATTCGCTCACGCCAAGGTTAGGAATCCCGCTTGAACATCACGCCACTCATCTGGATCATCACGATCGCCGTCACGATCGCGTTCTTCGTCTACGAGTTCTTCGCGCACGTGCGCAAACCGCACGAGCCGACGATCGGCGAATCCGCCCGCTGGTCGGCCTTCTACATCGGCCTCGCGCTGCTGTTCGGCGTCGGCATCGGCGTCGTCAGCGGCTGGACCTACGGCGGTGAATACTTCGCCGGCTACCTGACAGAGAAGGCCCTGTCGATCGACAACCTCTTCGTCTTCCTGATCGTCATGACCGGCTTTGCGGTGCCGAAGATCTACCAGCAGAAGGTGCTGATGATCGGCATCGTCATCGCGCTCATCCTGCGCGGAATCTTCATCGCGGTCGGCGCCACGCTGATCGAGAACTTCTCGTGGATCTTCTACCTGTTCGGCGCGCTGTTGCTCTTCCTTGCGTACCGCCAGGCGTTCGCGCACGGTGAATCGAACCCCGCGGACGGAAAGTTCATGCGCTTCGTCCGGCGCCACCTCCCCGTCACCGACGAGTACCACGGCGACAAGTTGACCGTCCGCAAGGGTGGCCGACGCTGGGTCACGCCGATGTTCCTCACGATCATCGCGATCGGATTCGTCGACCTGATCTTCGCCGTCGACTCGATCCCCGCCATCTACGGCCTGACGGAAGAGGCGTACATCGTGTTCACCGCGAACGCGTTCGCGCTCATGGGACTGCGCCAGCTGTTCTTCCTCATCGGCGGGTTGCTCGAACGTCTCGTCTACCTGGCACAGGGGCTGGCCGTCATCCTCGCCTTCATCGGCGTCAAGCTCGTGCTGCACGCCATGCACGTCAATGAGCTGCCGTTCATCAACGGCGGCGAACCGATGCTGTGGGCCCCCGAGATCCCTATCTGGTTCTCGCTGCTCTTCATCGCCGCGACGATCGCGGTGGCGACGATCGCGAGCCTCATGAAGACCCGCAACGACAACCGACCCGTCGCCGAGAAGGTGGAGGAGCAGCTGCCGGAGAAGGGCTCAGCCCTGTGACGGGCTCAGCCCTGTAGCTGGCTCAGCAGCTCGATGTGGTCGGCGGTGCCCGTGAACTCGGTGATCCGCCCGTTCACGATCCGGTACATCCCAAACTCGGCGACATTCACGTGTCGCCGAGTCGGGGTGATCCCACGGAACTCACCGACATGGGTGCCACCCGCTCGCAGGTGCGCGGCCACACGATCGTCTTCGACGACGAGTTGGATGCGTCGCCACTGCCAATCCGGGAACGCCCGGAGCAGCTCGGCGACGCCGTCGATCCATGCATCCGCACCACCCGGCAGATGCGCGCGCCGAACCGCCGGGTCGAGAAACGAACGGATCGCCTCGAGATCGTGCCGGTTGCACGCCTCGAGATACTCGGCGAACCACTCACGCATCTGCCACGGTTCCACTCCCCCATTATCCGAGGAGCCCGCCGGGAGGGCCCCGCTCAGCGGAGTTCGAGAACCCTGGCCGCGGAGACCCGACCACCGACCTCGACCTGTTGCCCGAGGTATCGCAGGTGGGTGTGCAGGAGCGAACCCGAACCCTGCACGATCTCGAGGTCCTGGCCGAGCTCGGCCGACAGACGCACCGCTGCCGAACCCGTCGCCTCGTCTTCGCGGATGCCGAGCTCGGGCGCGAACATGCGTGCCCGAACGCGCTTTCGCGTCTCGTCGAACCACGCCCATACGTAGTGCATACCCAGGCCATAGGCATCCGGATCCACCGCTTCGACCTCGTCTGGGTTCGCGAGCTGGTCGAGCTCGAACGGTGGGGCCCACTCCGGAAGCGCGGTCGCGAAGACGAGGTCGCCATCGAACCGCACCCGCACGCTCCCCGCTGGCACGTCGATGTGCTTGATCTCGTCGCCGTTGTCGCGCAACCATGCGGCGAGCCCGACCGTGGGATGCCCTGCGAAGGGCAGCTCGCGAGCGGGCGTGTAGATCCGCGCGGTAGCGGCACCAGCCTCGACCGCATCGATGAAGATGGTCTCGCTGAACCCGAGATCGGCCGCTATCGCCTGCTCGCGCTTACGGGTTGAAGAAGACGCCCAGACGATTCCGAGCTGGTTGCCGTGTGCGCCCGCCGCGTCGACGAACACGTCCACGACGTTTACGAGAAGGCTCACGACGGCCCATTCTGACAGGGAACGGCCGGAATCGTCTGCGTCCTTCCAGCCTGTTCTGCGAACGTGATGGACGGTACCCTATGGGTGCTGTTCACCGACGAGCGGAGGCCCTTCATGACGCGCGAGATCACGGACGAGGACGCGGTCATGGACCAGATAGCGGAGCGACTCGCCGCACGATTCCCCTCGACGCCGATCGAGCAGATCTCAGCCGTCGTGCGAGAAGCGCACCTCGCCCTGGCGGGCGCCCATGTGCGCGATTTCGTTCCGGTCCTGGTCGAACGAGAGGCCACGTCGCGATTGAAGTCTGCGGCGACCTGAGACGGCATCGTCGTCGCGCTCACGCGGCCAGGTGACGGGACTCGCTTAATCGGCGGACCACGCCGTTCTCCACAAGCACGGGCACGTAGTGACGCAGCCGTGCACCATCGAGGGATTCGAGCTCTTCCGCGATCAGGGCGAAAACGGCATCCTCGCCGAGTGCGGGGAACCGTCGTCGAAGTCGCTCCGCGAGATAAACGAGCGCCTCGAACTCGTTATCGGGGTGGGTGCAACTCATCTGTCAATTCTCGCGGACATCGAGGTCCACGGGCCCGAATCGTCGGTCATCGTGTCCGCCGCGGCTCGGGAACGACGACCGGGTGATTACGGTGGGGACATGAAGGTCATCGCTGTTTACAGCACGAAAGGCGGAGTCGGGAAGACGACCGCCGCCGTCAATCTCGCGTGGGAAGCCGCGAGGAGTTTCGCGTCCTGCTGTGGGATCTCGATCCGCAGGGCGCCGCGACCTTCCTGCTGCAGGTGAAACCGAAAGTGAAGGGTGGCGTGGCCGCCCTCGTGGCCGGCGACAGCAAGGTCAGCGGAGCCATCCGTTCCACCGCGTACGACAACCTCGATGTGCTACCCGGCAACGCGAGCTATCGCGATCTCGACCTCGTCCTCGACCACGCGAAGAAGTCCGAGCAGAGAGTCGCGAAGATCCTCGAACAGGTCGAGCGCGACTACGACGTCGTGATCCTCGACTGCCCGCCGGGTGCTTCACTCGTCGCCGAGAACGCCGTGTTCTCGGCGGATGCCGTCGTCGTTCCCCTCGTGCCGTCGCCCCTCTCGATGCGCTGCCTCGACCAGGTCGTCGAATTCGTCGGGGCATCCGTCTCGAAGGCCCGCATCGTCGGATTTCTCTCGATGGTCGATCGGCGCAAGACCCTGCACCGGACAACCGTCGAGCAGTTGCCTCAGGCGCAGAAGGCGGTCACGAATGTGGTCGTCCCCGCGACCGTTCATGTCGAGCGCATGGGCACCGAGCGGGCACCGATCGGGAGTTTTGCGCCCGGCGTCGAAGCTGCGCAGGCCTACGGCGAACTCTGGGCGCTGATCGGGGAGCGGTCAAGCCGAAGGCGCGCCGCAAGAAGAGCTGAGCGGGACGCCGCCTATATCGAACAACGTGGCCCGGATGGAGCGCGAGCACGCCGCCGCCCGTCGCACCTGCGCCCCCATGGAGTGGCTATTCGTCGACGGGTTCATCGGCCGGCAGGCTGTGCCAGATGTCGAAAGTCACCGACTCCGCCCCGTGCACATCTCCGACGGTGAGCAGTTCGATGAGTTGCTCGTGCCGCTTGACGGACGCGCGTCCGTCGCCCGTGAACCGCACAAGCTCGGCGCGACGCACCAGCGGACCGAACTGCTCGAGCACTGTCTCGAGTGCGCGATTCCCGAGTGCGGTGACCGGGATCATGTGGAACTCATCGTCCGCGTCCAATGCCGCTGCCAGATCATCGGCACGGAGAGCCTCGGCGAAGCGGTGATTCGCGTCCCGCATGCGACCGACATCCTCGGAGCTCAGCTTGCCGGCCGTCTCGCGTACAGCCAACCCGTGCATGGCGGCGATGACGTCCCGGGCATCCCGAACGGCCCGCGGATCGATCGTACTGACGGCCGTTGACCTACCGGGCACCGCGACCACGAGTCCGCTTGCGCCGAGACGCAGGAGAGCCTCGCGCACGGGCGTGCGGCTGACGCCGAGCCATTCTGCGAGATCGCCGTCGCGCAGCTGCTCCCCTGGCTCGAAGGTGCCGTCCACGATGGCGTCGCGCAGACGCCGATACACATCGTCGCGGAGGAGGGAGCGGTCAACGCCAGAGCGGCCCGTGGGAATCGGCATGCAATACATTGCGCACAACCCGGGCATGGACGCAAATCATTAATCATCCGTTGCGAGTGTGTACTACATGCAATATATTAAATCCCACGAGCGATCATCAATTCACACCGCAGGGGCGAGTCCGGCGGGGCGACCCGAAAGGAAGAGCATCATGAGCACCATGTCTGAGGCAATCACGAACGTCGTCCTCGTCCACGGAGCGTTCGCCGACGGCTCGGGATGGCGGGGCGTCTACGACAACCTGACCACCCGGGGCTATCGGGTCACGATCGTGCAGAACCCGCTGACGTCGCTGGCCGACGACGTCGCCGCGACGATACGGGCGCTGGAAGCCCAGGACGGACCGACGATCCTGGTCGGCCACTCGTGGGGCGGAACAGTCATCACCGAGGCGGGCATTCACCCGAATGTCGCGGGGCTCGTCTATGTCTCAGCGCTTGCTCCCGATGCCGGCGAGTCGTCGACCCAGCAGTACGAGGGCTTCGCCCCCACCCCGGAGTTCGTGATCGACGTCGCGGAGGATGGCTACGGCTTCGTCCGGGCGGACACGTTCCAGGCGGGATTCGCCGCCGACGTCAGCGACGCCGACGCCGCCTTCCTCAGCGACTCGCAGGTCCCGATCAACTTGTCCGTCTTCGGGACCGCGGTGCAGAATGCGGCATGGCGCACGAAGCCGAGCTGGGCGGTCATCGCGAAGGAAGACAAGGCCTTCGATCAGGCGATGCTGAACCACATGGCCGAGCGCATGGGCGCGACGATCACCCACGTCGCGGGCAGCCACGCCCTGTTCATCACGCAGGCGGGCGTCGTCTCCGACGTGATCGTCGACGCGGCTCGGAACGCCCTCGTCAGCGCCGTGTGACCGCCTGCCGACGACTACACTCCCCTACGTCGCGGCGACCCGCGGGCGAGCCTGCCGCACCCGGAACCACAAGCTCAGCTCGCGCGTGGCGCGCAGAACGGGATCCGCATCATCGACCGCCTCGAGGTCGTCGAACGTGCTGCGGAAGCCGGCGGGAAGAGCTGTACGCGCCTCATCGATCGGCTCGTAGCCCATCGTCCATTCCGCGAGCTGCCGTGCCGGGGGCCTGCTGTCGACCAGTACCCGGACATCCGCATGCCGAGGATCGGCCGTGATGCGGGCGAGCAGCGCGCGCACCGGGAGTTCGGGACCCTCGAGGTACTGGATGAACCGACCGTTGCGGTAGAGAAGCATCCCCGTGATGTCCGCCTGAGCGTTCGCCGCCCGACTCTGTGTCAGCAGTTCTTCGAGTTCGGACTCGTCGAACAGGGTCACGGCGAAGCTCGTATAGACGAGCGAGTACAGTCCGTCCGCTGGTTCGCCGGACGCGTCCGCGCGGGTCATGCGTCACCCACTGGGGTCGCGGTCTCTTGCGTGCCGCTCACGTACGCGGCGGCCACGGCTTCCATGGCATCAGCGAGATGAGCGAAGGTACCGATGGGTTGGGTGTGGGTGTCGAGGGCGACGAAGCGCCCATCGTCATCGCGGTCGATGCATCCGAGAAAATGACCCGGTCGACTCCCCACATAAAACCCGTCATCGACGCGCGCCCACACGACATCGCGCTCTTGTGTCTCTGTCTGCACCGCTTTTCAGTCCTTCTCTGGCGCAGGAAGGACCCGAGCCGCATTGCTTGTGGCTCTCACGCTAGCCGCTGTGGGCAGACGAGCGGCGGGGCTTGCGCG
>NZ_HG779778.1:0-3275 GCF_000582705.2 Microbacterium sp. C448 | reverse complement strand
CGGCGGATTGGGTACTGGTCCCGCAAAGTAATTGCGGCGCCGACGGATGTCGCGCCCGCGCCGCAACTTCGGCGTTGCGGTCTCGGTTCAGTCAGGATTGGAGTTCCTGGGCCTCGGCGATCCGCGAGTGCCCACCTGGGGCGTGATGCTGAGCGAGGGCTTCCGCAACGTCTACGTCGCACCCCTGCTGATCCTGTGGCCCGCCCTCGCCATCGGCGTGACCGTCGGAGCCTTCGTCCTCTTCGCAAACGCGCTGCGCGACGGGCTCGAGGACCGCCCGACCGTACCGCCGCGGAAGCGGGCGAAGAGGGAGTCCCCGAAGAAACTGCCCGCCTCCGACGGCGCCGATCAGCCGAAGAACCGCCATCTCCTGGATGTCGAGGGCGTCTCGATCGGGTTCCGCACGCCCACCGGAACGACGCCCGTCGTGCACGCCGTGTCGTTCCACCTCGACCGCGGTGAGGTCCTCGGCATCGTGGGAGAATCCGGGTCGGGTAAGTCGCAGACGGTTTTCTCGATCCTCGGGCTCCTGCCCGAGGGTGGCGAGGTGACGGGCGGTCGCATCTGGTTCGACGGCGTGGAGACAGTCGACGCTTCGGGGACTCGGCAGGATCGCCTGTCGAAGCTGCGCGGGCGACGCATCGCCTACATCCCGCAGGAGCCCATGTCGAACCTCGCGCCCTCGTTTACGATCGGGCGCCAGCTGGTGCGCCCGATGATGAAGAACCTCAAGCTTTCGCGGGCCGAGGCCACGCGGCGCGCGATCGATCTCCTGTCACAGGTGGGCATCGCCGATCCCGAACGCACAATGGCCGCCTACCCGCACGAGATCTCGGGCGGAATGGCACAGCGCGTCCTGATCGCGGGGGCGGTGAGCAGCGAACCGGATCTGCTTATGGCCGACGAGCCCACGACGGCATTGGACGTGACCGTGCAGGCCGAGGTCCTCGACCTGCTGAGAGACATGCGCAGCACCCTGGGCGTCGGCATCGTGGTGGTCACCCATAATTTCGGCGTCGTATCCGATCTCGCCGACCGGGTTCTCGTGATGCGAGAGGGTGCCGTGGTCGAAGAGGGTGCCGTGCGACGGGTCCTGCGTGATCCGCACGCGCCGTACACGCGCAGACTGCTCGGCTCGATGCTGCAGGACAAAAAACCGCTCACGCCCCTCGCGGGAGGCATCCGATGACCGAACCCCACCTCGTCGATGTAAGCGACGTATCCGTCGAGTATCGAACACGGTCGCTGCGCGCGAAGCCGTTCCGCGCACTTCACTCGGTTTCGATCTCCGTCTCGCCAGGTCGCACCCTCGGTCTCGTCGGCGAGTCCGGCTCGGGCAAGACAACTCTCGGACGCGCCCTATTGGGCCTTGCCCCCGTCACCGCGGGGTCGATCACCTTCGAGGGCGCCGACATCACACACGCCAAGAGACGCCAGCGGCGAGCGCTCAGCCGAGATATCCAGGTCGTCTTCCAGGATCCCTACACGTCGCTGAACCCCGCGATGCCGATCGGCGAGATTCTTCGCGAGCCGCTCGGCGCGCAGGGAGTGCCGCAGCGCGAGGCCCGCGTCCGCGTCCGAGACCTCCTCGACCGCGTCGGGCTGCCCGCGGACGCCGCCACGCGTCTCCCGCGCGACTTCTCGGGCGGTCAGCGGCAGAGAATCGCCATCGCGCGGGCGCTGTCGCTGTCACCCAAGCTCATCGTCTGCGACGAACCCGTGAGCGCCCTCGACCTGACGACCCAGGGGAAGGTCCTGGACCTTCTGCTGGAGCTCCAACGCGAAACGGGCGTCGCCTATCTCTTCATCTCCCACGATCTCGATATCGTCCGGCACATCAGCCATGACGTCGCGGTCATGTATCGGGGCGAAATCGTCGAGCGCGGCAGCGCAGAGCGCGTCACCTCGGAGCCGACGCATCCGTACACTCGACGCCTTCTGCTGTCCTCGCCCGTACCCGACCCGGACGAACAGGCCACGCGACGCACTCAACGACTCGAACTCGCTCGCGACGAACGACAGGAAGCGTCACGATGACCGCGATCGCCACCGCAACGACGGCCGCAGAGGGCAGTATGCTGCTCGATCCGGACCGACTCTTCCCCGCCGACCCCACCACGAGGGCGATCGCCCGGGATCTGCACGCGACCGTCGCGGATCTGCCGATCCTGTCCCCGCACGGGCACGTACCGGCGCGGCTTCTTCTCGATGACGAGGCGTTCCCCGACCCCACGCGACTGCTCCTCTCCGGCGATCACTATGTCACCCGGCTCCTGCAGACGGCGGGGGTCGATCCGGCCGAGCTCGGCGTCGGGGGCGTCGAGGTGCGCGATCCCCGTCGCGCCTGGCGCTCGTTCTGCGAGAACTGGGACGTCCTCAGCGGCACCGCGTCGGGATACTGGCTCACCGATGAGCTGTCGCGCCTGTTCGGCATCGATCGCGAACCGTCCGCTTCCTCCGCTGACGCACTGTACGACGTCATCGCCGACCGCCTGCAGCAGCCGAACTTCCGGCCGCGCCGTCTGCTGGACCGTTTCCGGATCGAGGTTCTCGCGACGACGGACGACCCGATGGACGACCTCGACGTGCACCGGGCTCTGGCGGACGACGCCCATTTCGATGGCCGGGTCATTCCCACCTTCCGCCCCGACGCATACCTCGACCCCGAAGCTCCGGGGTTCCTGCGCGGCGTCGAGCGTCTGGCCCAGTGGCACGGCACTCCCACCGACGATTACACGGGATACCTCGAGGGGCTGGAGTCGCGCCGCGCCCATTTCATCGCTCATGGAGCGACCTCCGCAGACCATGGCGTCGTCGATGCTCTCGCGGAACCGCTCGCATCCGACGAGGCCGCCGCCCTGTTCCGGCGCGCGGTCCGCTCCGAGTCGACCCCGGCCGAGGCGCGCGCGTTCCGGGCTCACATGCTGTTCCAGATGGCAGGGATGAGCGTGCGCGACGGCCTGGTGATGACGATCCATCCCGGTGTGCTGCGCAATCACCACACCGAGACGTATCGCTCCTTCGGGCCGGATACCGGCCACGACATCCCCGTCGCGACGGAGTACACGCGCAATCTCCGACCGCTGCTGGAGGAATACGGACTCGCTCCGGACTTTCACCTCGTGCTCTTCACGGTTGATGAGACGACCTTCTCGCGCGAGATCGCCCCGCTCGCCGGTTTCTACCCGAGCGTGTTCATCGGACCACCCTGGTGGTTCTTGGACGCGCCCGACGCCATCCTCCGGTTCCGGGCCGCAACGACCGAGATCGCAGGA
>NZ_HG779777.1:0-20297 GCF_000582705.2 Microbacterium sp. C448 | reverse complement strand
ATCCCGAGCCGTTCGGCGAGCGCATCCACGGTGAACGGGGCGTGCGTGCGTGCGTACCGAGCGACGAGATCGCCGAGCGGGTCCTCGGTCGGCTCGAGGAACGCCAGCGGGATTCCGACGGGCAACGCCGCACCGAGCGCGTCGCGTAGGCGACCGGCGTCCTCGATCGCGGCGACGCGGTGCGTGCCGCCGATCGTGATGGGGATCGCGCGCCGGGCGTCGACGAGTGCGGTCAGGAGAGCGGATGCCTCCGCCGCCGTCGCGTCGGGCAGCGCCGGTGCCGCATCCTCCGCGGGTGCATCCGCATCGGGGTCGGCGGGATCCGCCCGCAGTGCGCGCACGACCGAGCCGTCGACATCGGCCGGGATGAGGCGCGCGGCGACCTCGGCGGCGTCCAGGGGCCCGAGCATCCGCAGCAGATCCGCGACGCCCTCGATGCCGTTCACGCGGCGGGTGGGATCGAGTCGCTGCGCCTCGCGCTCGAATTGCGCGATGACGTCGGGGTCGAGCAGCTCGCGCATCTCGATCCGACCGAGCAGCTCCGAGAGCAGGGCGGGATCGACCGACAGCGCGGCAGCGCGGCGTTCGGCGAGAGGCGAGTCGCCCTCGTACATGAACGCTCCGACATATCCGAACAGCAGGTCGCGTGCGAACGGCGAGGGCTGGGTCGTCGTCGTCTCGATCAGGCGGATGCGGCGCTCGGCGATCCCACGCGCGAGCCTAAGGAGCGCGGGCAGGTCGTAGACGTCCTGCAGGACCTCTCTCAGCGTCTCGAGGATGATCGGGAACGTCGGGTGCCGCCGCGCGACCTCGAGCAGCTGCGCCGATCGCTGGCGCTGCTGCCAGAGAGGGCTGCGCTTGTTCGGGTTGACGCGCGGCATCAGCAACGCGCGGGCCGCGCACTCACGGAATCGTGAGGCGAAGAGGGCAGAACCGCCGACCTCGTCCGTGACGATCTGTTCGAGTTCGTCGGCCTCGAAGACGAAGAGCTCCGCACCCGGCGGCTCGGCCGCGGCATCCGGAACCCGCGCGATGATGCCGTCGTCGCTCGCGACGGCGGATCCCTCGACGCCGAGGCGTTCGCGGATGCGCGCGTTGACGGCGAGTGCCCAGGGCGCGTGAACACTCATGCCGTACGGGGAATGCAGGATGATGCGCCAGTCGCCCACCTCGTCGCGCCCGCGCTCGACCGTGAAGGTTGTGTCGGTCGGGAGCGTGCCGGTCGCCTCGCGCTGCTCCGCGAGGTAGGCCAGCAGGTTGTCGCTCGCGCGCTCGTCGAGACCCCCGTCGCGGAGCCGCTCGCGGGCCGCGTCGGGTGTCGCCTCGGACAGGTCTTTTGAGAACTTTCCGAGCGCCTCGCCGAGTTCGGCGGGGCGTCCCAGCCCATCACCATGCCAGAACGGCAGCTTGCCCGGCTGCCCGAAGGCCGGCACGACATTGACCCGATCGTGAGTGATCTCGACGATCCGCCAGCTCGTCGTGCCAAGGGTGAAGACGTCGTTGACGCGCGACTCGTAGACCATCTCTTCGTCGAGCTCGCCGACGCGACCGCCCCGTGATTCACCCGCGACGAAGACGCCGAACAGACCGCGGTCCGGGATCGTCCCGCCGCTCGTCACCGCGAGGCGCTGAGCGCCGGGGCGCCCCGTCAGTGTGCCGGCGTCGCGGTCCCAAACCACGCGAGGCCGGAGTTCGGCGAACTCGTCCGAGGGGTAGCGGCCGGCTAACAGGTCGAGTGTGGCCTCGTAGGCCGATCGCGGCAGCGTGCGGAACGGGGCGCTCTTGCGCACCGACTCGTACCAGTCCTCGACGTTGATCGCCCCGAGCGCGCACGCCGCGACGGTTTGCTGCGCCAGGATGTCGAGCGGATTCTGCGGCACCGAGATCGACTCGATGCGTCCGGCCAGCATCCGCTCGGTGACGATCGCCGTGTGCAGGACGTCGGCGCGGTGCTTGGGGAACAGGAACGCGCGGCTGACCTCGCCGACCTGATGCCCGGCGCGCCCGATCCGCTGCAGCCCGCTCGCGGCCGATGGCGGCGACTCGACCTGGATGACGAGGTCGACCGCGCCCATGTCGATACCGAGCTCGAGGCTGCTGGTCGCGACGACGCACCGCAGACGACCGGCCTTCAGCTCTTCTTCGACCTGAGCGCGCTGCTCCTTCGACACCGAACCGTGGTGCGCGCGGGCGAGCACCGGATCGGCGCCGGCGGTCGAGCCCGCCTGAGCCATCACGGCTGCGGGCACGGCGGGGTCGGGGAGTTCGAGCCCGAGCCTCTCGGCGTAGATCTCGTTGAGCCGACCGGTCAGGCGCTCGGCCAGTCGGCGGGAGTTCGAGAAGACGATGGTCGAGCGGTTCTCGAGGATGCGGTCGACGATCGCCTCTTCGACGTGCGGCCAGACCGACCCCGTCATCTCGGTCGCTTCGGGGCGCAGGCGGCTGTCGGCGTTGTACCAGTCCGGTCCGTCGCCGTCGCCGTCGCCGGCATCGCCGCCGTTGCCGGTGTCGTCGGTGCCACGGCTGTCCGGATCCCGGGCGTTGGCGGAACCCGAACCATCCGTTCCGCCATCCGGACCGCCCGACCCACTCCCACCCGAGCCCGGCGCGCCCGAACCGGGCGGGGGTGGGGGATTGAGCATGTCGTCGATCGGCACGGTCACGCGCAGATCGAAGGTCTTCGATGCGGGGGGCGCCACGATGTCGACGGGCGCCGCGCCGCCGAGGAACCGAGCGACCTCGTCGATCGGGCGGACGGTCGCCGACAGCCCGATGCGCTGCGCCGGATGCTCGAGCATGGCGTCGAGTCGCTCGAGGCTGACCGCCAGGTGCGCTCCGCGTTTGGTGGCCGCGACGGCGTGAACCTCGTCGACGATGACAGTGTGCACGCCCCGCAGCGTCTCGCCCGCCTGGCTCGTGAGCATCAGGTAGAGCGATTCGGGGGTGGTGATCAGGATGTCGGGCGGATCCTGCACCAGTCGTCGCCGCTCGTTCGACGGCGTATCGCCCGAGCGCACGCCGACCGTGACGTCGGGCAGAGCGATGCCCAGCCGACGTGCCGACTGGGCGATGCCCACGAGCGGCGAACGCAGGTTGCGCTCCACGTCGACGCCCAGCGCCTTCAGCGGAGAGATGTAGAGGATGCCCGTGGTCGGCTGCGGGGCATCCGCCCGTTTTCTCCGCCCGCCCGCGCGGGGCTCCGCCTCGAGTGGCTTCTCGCGGAAGACCCGGTCGATCGCCCAGAGGAAGGCGGACAGGGTCTTGCCCGAGCCGGTCGGCGCGACGACGAGCGCGTGCCGCCCGGCAGAGATCGCATCCCACGCGCCGACCTGCGCGGGAGTGGGCTCGAGGAAGGCGCCACGAAACCAGTCCTGCGTGGCAGGACCGAATTTCGCCCAGACATCGGCCATCTGTCCATCTTCGTCCCCCGCACCGACATCGGCTCGGGTCTTGCGCTGGCCGCGGGGGAGGGTCAGGTCGAGAGCTGCTTCAGGCGCGCCTCGAGAAAGGCCGTCACGTCGTCCAGCTCGGTCTGCGAGACGCTGTGCGTCAGGCCGGGGTAGACCGATCCGCTGAGCGTGCTGTGCTCGGGTAGCCAGGCGGTCGTCTGCGCGATGAGCGGTTCGGGGATGACGTCGTCATGTGTTCCGCGGCCCCAGAACACCGGGGGCTTGGTGGCGGCGAGTACCTCGTCGCCGGGAAGCGCTCCGCTGCTGGCGTAGCCGCTGAGGGTGACCGCGAAGGCGAACCGTTCCGGCTGCAGTCGCAGCGCCTGCAGGGCTATGGCCGCGCCCTGGGAGAACCCGAGAAGGCCGATCGATCTCGCCCCGGCCGCGTGCTCGTCGAGCCAGGCGCAGAGTCGCTCGGCCGCCCGCGTGACGGTCGCGGAGTCTCGGCCGTTCAGGCCGTCGAGGGGGTACCACGAGTACCCGGGAGCCGGCCACGGCGGGGTCAGGGGAGCGCGGGGTGCCGCGAAGACGAAGGCGGGCGGCAGATGCGGCACCAGACCGAACAGGTCGCGTTCATCCGAGCCGTAGCCGTGCAGCAGCACCAGCAGCGGACGCCCGGCCGGAGCATCCGACCAGAGCGCCGCATCGGCATCGAGGTGCGGCGGATCGAGCGGAGGCGTGGTGGACGGCTCGGGCGACGGCGACTCGGGCGACATGCCCCCATCCTCGCAAACCCCGCCGACACCACGAGAGCGGACATCTCGGAGGAACGTAGTGACCCACGGGACTGAAGGGGCGCCGCAGGTGTCACATCCGACACATCCGTCCCACCGTTCCTCTCGCATGTACGGGGTCGCGCGGACGGCTGAGGTATACAAGAGACATGCCGGTGCGCACACCTGACCCCGATCCCTCCGAAGACGACGGCCCCGAGGGGCCCGATCGGCTGAGCGGCATGGGAGCGTCGTTCGGACGCTCGAGCGATCCGCGCGACGACGGTTCGTTCGGATCGCCGACGACGGGAAGCGCGGCGAATCCCGGCTGGCTGAGCGAGGTCGAGCTCGCCGAGGCACGGCGCCGGCTGCCGATGCTCTATGTCGAGGCCGTGCCCGTGCGGACGGATGGCGTGGGCTCCGTGACCGAGGTTGGCATCCTGCTGCGCGCCACACCGGTCGGCGAGATCACCCGTTCGCTCGTCAGTGGCCGTGTACGGCATGGCGAGACGGTGCGGGACGCGCTTTTCCGCCACCTCGAGAACGACCTCGGCCCGATGGCCTTCCCCCTGCTGCCTCCTCAGGTGACGCCCTTCACGGTCGCCGAGTACCTGCCGATACCCGGTGTCACCGCGTTCCACGATGATCGTCAGCACGCGGTGTCGCTCGCCTTCGTCGTGCCCGTGACCGGGACGTGCGAGCCCCGCCAGGATGCGCTCGAGGTCACGTGGATGTCGCCAGAAGAGGCCGCGTCCGACGCGCTCGCCGCCGAGATGGAAGGCGGTCGCGGCACGCTCGTCCGCCTGGCGCTGGCGAGCGTCGGCGCCCTGCGCTGAGTCGGGCGCACAGCGGATGCCTGCAAGTCCCCTCCTCGTCGAGTTCGCGATCGCCCTGCCCATCGCGCTCGCTTTCGCCTACGCGGTCGCGTGGGTCGTTCGTCGGCTGTTCGGTCGTCGACTGCGCCTGGGCCTGACGACGATGGCCGTGATTTCGCTGCTCGGCATCAGCGTCGGGCTCCTCCTGGCGGGTCTGCTCTTCTACGGTCAGTACCTGTGGATGCCGACGACCCTCCTGCTCGCCTTCGGGTCGAGCATCGGGCTCACGTTCGTCGCGGCGTCGGTTGCCGCGTTCATCCGCCCGAACTACGGCGACGTCGATGTGGCGGCTCTGCTCGTTGCGGGCGAATCCGACCACGTGGAGTTCAAAGAGACCGCACGATGGAACGTCCGCGAGCACAAGAAGGACCCGCGGATGGAGCTCGCGATCGCGAAGACCGTCGCCGCCTTCTTGAACAGCAATGGCGGGGTTCTCGTGATCGGTGCGAGCGATGACGGTGTCGTGCGGGGCCTGGAACGGGACCTTTCGACCCTTCGCACACCCGACCACGACCGGTTCGAGCTCTGGCTGCGCGACCTGCTCTCGACTCTCGTGGGGCGCAACGCCGCTGCGCTGCCGCACATCCAGTTCGCGGCGCTCGCGGATGCGGGCACGGTGTGCGCCCTCAACTGCCCGCCGTCGCCGAAGCCGGTCTTCTTGACCGCGCCACGCGACGGGGGACCCTCCACCGACCTGTGGGTGCGCGTCGGCAACTCCACCCGCGCGCTGGGTGTGGACGAAGCGGTCGAGTATGTCTCACGCCATTGGCGACCGACACTCGCGTCGCTCGTGACGGGCCGTCCGGCCGGGCCTACTTCCGGGCGCTGACACGCGGCAGGGGCGGCCTCAGAACAAGGCTGTGAATGACGTCGCCTGCGCGATAGCTCGTAGCGGTATTGTTCGTCGTGATCGGGCGGCACCCGCTACGCAACACCCGATCGTCGTGATCCGTCCGCGGGCGACGACGTACCCCGCACCTCTCCCGCGCAACCCGGCGCGGCGCGGCGTGGGCCGCGTCCTCGCGCGGACGGGAACGCGCGTGCGTGGCGGGAAGATCGGCGACGTTGCCTCCGGATTGTCTGGAGAACAGACCGTCGCGGAGCAGAGAGACGGGGACGCGACATGACCACGCAGAACACGGGCAACGAGCAGCCGGATGCGGCGGCGTCGGCCTTTGACGAGCTGATCGGCGGAGCGGGCGACGCGGGCGATTCCCTCTCGTTCACGACGGCTTTCCGGGGTTACGAGAAGCACGAGGTCGATGCGGCGGTGGCGACCCTGTCGTCCCGTCTGCAGGAACGCGGTGATCGCGTCTCGGCGCTCGAGGCGCGCATCCGGCGCGGAGAGAAGGCCGCGACGACCCGCAGCCGTGAGCTGACGCAGGCCCGGCAGTCGATCGAGAAGCTTGAGGCCGACCTGCGCGAGGCACAGACGAGGGCCGCGGATGTCGAGCAGCAGGTGCAGGCGCTGACCGAAGAGCTCGTCGGTGCGACATCCGAAGCATCCGAGGGTCGTCAGCAGTTCGAAGAGATCCTGCGCGTCGCCGAGGGGCAGGCGAGCGTGCTCATCAAGAACGCGACCGTGCAGACCGAGCGCCTGCTCGAGTCGGCGCGCGAAGAGATTCGGACGCGCAGGCGTGAAGCGGAGGCGGATGCCGAGGCGATCCGTTCGCAGGCGGAGAGCGACGCCCAGCAGGCGCGCCTGCGCATCGAGACCGAGCTGACCGCGCACGAGGCGATGCTCGAGCGCGAGCGTGCACACGCCGCCGAGAAGGTTTCGCAGGCCGAGCAGGAGGCCGCCGCGATCCGCACCGAGGCGGAGAAGGGTGCCGCCGCGTTGCGGGCGCTCGTCTCGCGCGAGACGGCTCAGGACCGCGCGGATGCCGAGGCCGCCGTCCGCGAGATGCGGGCACGCGTGCTCGAGTTCGAGGAATCGCTGACGCGGCGCCAGGATGACGCGCAGCAGGAGTTCCTCGTACTGCACAACCAGGCCGTCGCCCATGCCGAGCGCATCACGCAGGACGCGAACGAGCAGGTCGCCGCATCGCTGGAGCACGCGAAGCGCATCTCGGCCAAGGCGGAGGACTACGAGCGCCTCGCGCGCGCCCAGGCCGCGCAGATCGAGGCCGACGCCAATGTGCGCGCGAACGAACAGCTCGATCGGGCGCGCGACAAGGCGCAGCGCATCATCGATCTGGTCACGACCCACTCGACCGGGGTCATGCGCGACGCCGAGGACCGTACGCGCCAGCTCCGCTGGCAGCAGCACGAGATGTCGAGCTTCATGGCCGGGGTGAAGGAGCTCATCCGCGGCGAGGTGCCGCTGGACGACGAGGATGAGGACAAGGCCGACGAATCGGCCGAAGAGGGTCAGGATGCCTCGACCCCGACCGCTTCGCCCGTGAAACACCCCTCGCGCGACGAAACACCCCCCGAGGAGTGATGTCTCGTCGCGAAATAGGTGTTTCGGTTGTTTAGACGCCCTAGACCGCGCTCGTGACCCGCGCAATGTCGGCAACGAAAGCGTCGATGTCGTCCTCGTGCGTGTCGAATGAGCACACCCAGCGCACCTCGCTGAGCGAAGCGTCCCAATCGTAGAAGCGCACCCGCTCACGTAGCTGGTCGGAGACCCCGGCGGGCAGCGTCGCGAAGATGCCGTTTGCCTGCGTCGGCTGGCTGAACGCCACACCCCGGATCGAACCATCCGCGATGCCCGCCTCGATGCCCGCGCGCAGTCGCGCCGCCATCGCGTTGGCGTGCGCGGCGTTCCGCAGCCACAGATCGCCCTCGTACAGGGCGATGAGCTGGGCCGACACGAAGCGCATCTTCGACGCGAGCTGCATGTTGAGCTTGCGCAAGAATTTCAGCCCCTCGGATGCCTCGGGATCGAGCACGACGATCGCCTCCGCGAGCATCGCCCCGTTCTTCGTGCCGCCGAGGCTCAGCACGTCGACGCCCGCGTCGCGCGTGAAGGCACGCAGCGGCAGATCGAGTGACGCGGCGGCATTCGACAGGCGGGCACCGTCCATGTGCAGACGCATGCCGAGGCCGTGCGCATGGTCGGCGAGCGCGCGGACCTCATCCGGTGTGTACACGGTGCCGAGCTCGGTCGACTGCGTGATCGAGACGACGAGCGGCTGGGCGCGGTGCTCGTCGCCCCAGCCCCAGGCCTCGCGATCCACGAGTTCGGGCGTGAGCTTTCCGTCCTCGGTCGGCACGGTCAGCAGCTTGATTCCGGCGACCCGCTCGGGCGCCCCACCCTCGTCGACGTTGATGTGTGCGCTCGCAGCTGCAACAACCGCGCCCCACCGCGGCAGCATCGACTGCAGCCCGACGACGTTCGCTCCCGTGCCGTTGAAGACGGGGAACGCCTCTGCGCCCGCGCCGAACTGGTCGACCATGACATCGTTCAGGCGTGCGGTGTACGCATCTTCGCCGTATGCGACCTCGTGCCCCTCGTTCGCGGTCGCGATCGCCGCGAGCACTTCGGGATGGATGCCGGAGTAGTTGTCAGAGGCGAAGCCGCGCACGGCGGCGTCGTGGAGTCGGGTCACGCTCTCAGCCTAGATCGGGGGATGCGGGCGCCAGGCCGCGCTCAGGCATCGCCGCGGATGCCGGTCGTGGACGCGATAACCGGTGCCATCTTGCGGTCGAGGGCTTCGTAGAACATCGACAGGGGGAACTCGTCGTCCATGACCGCATCCGTGAAGCCCTTCGGCGCACCGATCAGGATGTCGCGCGGCAGCCCCGCGGCCCAGGTCGAGCCCGGGTGGGGTTCCAGCACGCCGCGGATCAGCTCGTATGCCGCCAGCCAGTGGGCGGTCTTCGGGCGATCGATCGAGCGCCAGTAGAGCTCGTCGATCGCGTCTCCGAGGGCAACAACGGCCGCGGGAACGCCGTCCCAATCGAAGCTCAGCGAGGTGTCGGTCCAGTGCAGCACCCCGCGCTGGTGCAGCCAGGCGAACAGCAGCTGGCCGCCGAGCCCGTCGTAGTTGCGCACCCGCGACCCCGTGATCGCGAAGCGGAAGATGCGGTCGAAGATCACCGCGTACTGCACGAGACGCGCGTGATCGAGCGTCTCGGCGTCGTTCGAGCCCGCCTCGGTCAGGCGCTTCTCGATCGCGACGCATTCCCGGAACGCGGTCAGGTCGCACCGCAACTCTTCGAGCGAGTAGAGGAAATACGGCATCCGTTGCTTGATCATGAACGGGTCGAACGGCAGGTCGCCGCGCATGTGGGTGCGGTCGTGGATCAGGTCCCACATCACAAAGGTCCGCTCGGCGAGGGCCTGGTCGTCGAGCAGACGTGCGGCCGCTTCGGGCAGGTCGAGGCGCGTGATCTCGGCGGCGGCACGGACGACGCGGCGGTACCGGGCGGCCTCGCGGTCCTGGAAGATCGCGCCCCACGTGAAGGTCGGGATCTCACGCACGGCGACCGTTTCGGGAAAGAGTACGGCCGAGTTGGTGTCGTACCCGGGCGTGAAATCGATCAGGCGCAGCGAGACGAACAATCGGTTCGTGTAGTCGCTCGCCTCGAGCTCGGCGATGAACTCGGGCCAGATCGCCTCGACGATCACGGCCTCGACGAACCGGTTGCTCGACCCGTTCTGCGTGTACATCGGAAAGACGACGAGGTGCCGCATCCCATCGACTCGATTTTGCTGCGGCTGGAACGCGACGAGCGAGTCGAGGAAGTCGGGAACCCCGAAGCCGCCGTTCGCCCAGCGTTCGAAGTCGATGACGGATGCCTCGAGGTACGCCGCATCGTGGGGGAAGAGCGGGGCGAGCTCGCGGATCCCGCGCACGATCGTGCCGATGAGCCCCGCAGCCTCGGCGTGATGCGCGGGATCGGGGACCGAGCCATCCTGCGCCTGCAGCGCCTGCAGGTCGATCGCGGCGTCGCGGAGCGAGATCCAGGCGAGGCTCGTCTCAACGTCGCCCACAGAGCCCGCAGCGGTGTCGCTGTCCAGGGTCGTGTCGATCGTCATGTCCGTCTCCGTTCCGTGCTGCGCTCCGCGCTGGCATCATTTCGAGAATTGTAGGAACGTGTGTGGCCACACTGCTTGCCGACAGGAAAAATTCCGGTTGATATGCTCACTGCATGGAAGATCAGGATGCGCCGCGTCACCCAACGGCTCTGGACGACCCGGTCGATCTGTCGATCGTGCGCGAGATCTCGCGAGACGCCCGCGCCACCCTCGCGCAGCTCGCGGTTGCCGTCGGACTGTCGGTTTCGGCCGTGCAGGCGCGGATGCGGCGACTCGAGACCCGGGGTGTCATCGCCGGGTATCGCGCCATCGTGGACGTCGAGGCCGTCGGCAAGCCCCTGGCCGCGTTCATCGAGATCACCCCGCTCGATCCCGCGCAGCCCGACGATGCCCCCGAGCTGCTCGAACACATCACCGAGATCGAGTCGTGTCACTCCATAGCGGGCAACGCGGCGTACATGCTCTTCGTTCGGGTCGCGTCACCGCGCGCACTCGAGACGCTGATCCGGCGCATCCGGGGCGTCGCGTCCGTGAGTACGCGCACGACGGTCGTTCTGCAGACGTTCTACGAGAACCGGCCGATCCTGCCCGGGTAGGCCGCCGCGGAAACTGCACGCGCGAGATACATCCTCAGACGGATGCCGCGGCTCGCGCGCTCCCGTAGCGTGAAAAGCGTGTTCCGCCCCCTCAAGCCGTACCAACTCGCCGTCGACGTGTCCGTCGCGATCGTGGTGGTCCTCGTCGCGCTGGTTCTTGACCTCGTGTCCGGACTGATGCTGATCGGTGGCTCGTCGACCGGGCTGTTGCCTGTCCTGTGCATCGCTTTCGTCCTCGTCGCGGCGCTCTCGCTGCGGCGTGCGTCGCCAGGACTGGCGCTCGTGGCCGTGTGGGTCGCGGCGCTGCTCCAGATGGCGCTCGGGCTGCCGCCGCTGTTCGTGGATGTCGTGATCTTCGGCGTCCTCTACGCGACCGCCGCCTACGGCTCGCGCCTGGTGATGTGGCTGGGTTTCGCATCCGGATTAGTGGGCGCTGCGCTGATCTCGATCTACCTGATCGTTCCGCCGCTCGTCCGCGGCGGATGGAACCTCACGGACGTGTTCGGTCAGTACTTCGTGGCGGGTTTGGCCGCGTGGGTCGCCGCGACATTCGCGTTGCTGCTCGCGTGGACGGTCGGTGCACTCGTGCGCACCGCCCTGCGTGCACGGGCCAATCGCGAGGCGCAGATGCGCGCGCAGGATGAGGCGTTCGCGGAGCAGCAGCGCACCACGATCGCGCGCGACATGCACGACGTCGTCGCCCACTCGCTCGCGGTCGTCATCGCTCAGGCCGATGGCGCGCGATACGCGGCGGCGACGGATCCGGAGGCCGCGACATCCGCTCTCGGCACGATCTCGACGACCGCGCGGGCGGCCCTCGCCGATGTGCGCCTGCTGCTGACGCGGCTGCGACACAGCCAGGCGGAGGGCCCGCAGCCGACCCTTGCGGACCTCGAGGCGCTGTATGCCCAGGTGCGCGCGGCCGGTGTTGCCCTGCGCGTCGACGTGGACCCCGTGCCCCGCACCGAGCCGCCGGCCGCCGCGCAGCTCGCGGTGTATCGGATCCTGCAGGAGGCACTCACCAATGCCCTTCGGCACGGCGATGGCGGCGCGGTGTCCGTTTCGCTTGCCTGGCGGGCGGAGCGCGTCGATCTCGCGGTCCGCAACCCCATTCGCCTGGCACAAATGGCGGCTGATGCGCGCCCCAACCCGCAATATGTGCCAGGTGAGGATGCCTCCGGCTCCGGTCACGGCCTGATCGGGATGCGTGAGCGCGCTCACCTCGCCGGGGGCACACTCACGGCCGGTGCCGCGTCCGGCGAGTTCGTCGTTGCCGCATCCCTTCCGCTCGCCGCGGCGCTGGCGGGAGAGCTCGCGTGATTCGTGTTGCGCTGGTCGACGATCAGGTCCTTTTCCGCGCGGGTATCCGGATGCTGGTGGACTCGCAGCCCGACCTCGAGGTCGTCGCCGAGGCATCCGATGGTCGCGAGGCTGTTCGGGTCGTCCGCGAAACCCGCCCCGACGTCGTGCTGATGGACATTCGGATGCCCGTGCTCGACGGCATCGGCGCGACGGCCGAGATCCTGGCGGACCCCGCTGACGCAGAACCCGCCTACACCAGCGGACCACCCCGCGTCGTCATGCTCACGACCTTCGACCTCGACGAGGCGGCCGCTCGAGCCATCCGGGGCGGGGCCAGCGGGTTTCTGCTCAAGGACGCCGACCCCGAGTTCTTGCTCGCCACGATCCGCACCGTGCACGCGGGGTCGGCCGTGATCGCCGCAACCGCCACTCGCGAGCTTTTCGCCCACTTCGCGCAGGCGCCCCGCCCCGCCCCGCCCGCCTACGGCGACCTGACCGAGCGTGAGCGCGAGATCTTCGCGCTCGCGGCGCGTGGTCTCAGTAACGCCGAGATCGCGGGGCGGGAGTTTCTGTCCGAGGCCACGGTCAAGACGCACATCAGCCGCATCCTCGCGAAGCTCGGGCTGCGCGACCGTGTGCAGCTCGTGGTCTTCGCGTTCGAGCACGGGCTCGCCTGAGGCAATCCCGCCCCGGTATCGGGGACGACACGAACGTCATCCTTCAGACGGATGCGGCGGCTACCTCCGGAGGACGCGGCCGCCCGGGTGCCATCCATAACGTCGAAGACATGCAGATTTCCACAACCGAACTCGGGCTCGCCGCCCGCGTGCACAACCTGTCCAAGTCCTACGGTTCCGGCGAGGGGATGGTGCGGGCGCTCGACGATGTCACCGTCGGCATCCGACGCGGGGAGTTCACCGCGATCATGGGTCCGTCCGGCTCGGGCAAGTCCACGCTCATGCACGTCATGGCGGGGCTCGACGCCCCGACCTCGGGACGTGCGTGGATCGGCGACTCCGAGATCACGGGCGCCACCGACCTCGACCTGACGATCCTGCGTCGACGCCGCGTCGGTTTCGTGTTCCAGGCATTCAACCTCGTGCCGACCCTCGACGCGATCGGCAACATCATGTTGCCCTTCGATCTGGACGGGCGCCGGCCGAGCGCCCTCGAACGCGCCCGCGTCGACGGACTGGTCGAGACCCTCGGGCTCGGGGCTCGCCTGCGGCACCGTCCGCATCAGCTGAGCGGCGGACAGCAGCAGCGCGTCGCGATCGCCCGTGCGCTGGCCACGGCGCCCGACCTCGTGTTCGCGGACGAGCCGACCGGCAACCTCGATTCGCGCTCGGGGCGCGAGGTGCTGACACTGCTCGCCGAGGCCGCCCGCGAGCACGGCCAGAGCATCGCGATGGTCACACACGACCCGGTCGCGGCGAGCCACGCCGACCGCGTGCTGTTCCTCGGCGACGGACGCATCGTCGCCGACCGATCGCGACAGAGCGCCGAGCAGATCTCGGCGTACATGCTCGCGACCGAGCGTGATGAGGAGCAGCGCGCCGAGGAGCAGGGCGCCGCGGAGGCACAGGGCTCGTCGAAGCCTCAGGGGGTGCCCGCGTGACCCGCCTCGCCTGGCTCCGCGAACGCGGGATGGGCGCGAGCATCCTCGTCGCCGGTCTGTCCAGCGCGTTCGGGGTGGTGCTGATCGCGGCGACCGGATACATCAGCGCTTTCCTGTTCGCCGACCCCTTCATCGGGGGCAGCGAGACACTCGCCATCGTCGTGGGCATCCTGACGGTTCTCCTCGTCGGTGTCGCCGTCTACGTCGCCGCGATCGTGACCGCCAACACCTTCGCGACGATCGTCGCCGGTCGTGTGCGAAACATCGCGCTCATGCGGCTGATCGGCGCCTCGGGACGGTCGCAGCGCACGCAGGTAGCGCGACAAGGTCTCGTCGTGGGCGGGATCGGCGCGTTCCTGGGGCTGCTCGTCGGCACGGGCGTTGCGGCCGCAGGGGTGGCCATCGGCGATGCGCTGCTGGATGCCCCGACGGTTCCTTTCGCGCTGGTGCAGCCATCCCTCCTTTTGCCCGCCGCGATCGTCGCGCTCACGACGTGGGCGGCAGCCTGGTCGGGATCGCGGCGTGTGCTGTCGGTCACCCCGCTCGAAGCCCTCGGGGGCTCGGCGGAACGCGCGCACGAAGACTTGGCACGTCGCCCGGGACGAAACATCGCCGCGATCTCCCTCTTCGCCGTGGGCGGTGCGCTGCTCGCGCTCGGGATCGCGGCCGGGCTCGTCACGCCCCTCGGCGTCGTCATCGCCTTCGTCGGCGGGCTGCTCTCGTTCACCGGCCTCGCGCTCGGGGCCGCTCTCGTCATGCCTCCGGTCCTCCGGCTCGTCGGGCGGGTCTTCGGCTCATCCGCGACCGCGCGGCTCGCCGCAGAGAACGGGATGAGGCATCCGGAACGCTCGTCACGCATGGCGATCGGCGTGGTCATGGGGGTAACGCTCGTCACGATGTTCGCGGTCGCGATCGCGTCGACGAAGGCGGTGCTCACGACCACCGCGGGCGGCGAGCTACCCGAGTTCATGGCAACGCTGCTCGACACCTTCTCGATCGTCATGATGGCGCTCGTCGGCGTGTCCGCGGTCATCGCCGCCGTGGGACTCGTGAACCTGCTCACGATCGGCGTCGTGCAGCGGCGCCGCGAGCTCGGACTGCTACGCGCCCTCGGCCTCTCGAACGGGCAGGTGCGGCGGATGATCCTGCTCGAGGCCACCCACGTGACCGTCGCTGCCCTCGCGCTCGGGCTCGTGCTGGGCGTCGCCTACGGCTGGGCGGGTGCGCAGTCGCTGCTCGGGTCCGTGCCGGTCGTGCCGGGCGGGACCGCGGGCACCTTCGTGCTGCCGGAGCTGCCGCTCGTGCCGCTCGCGGTCGTCGTCGTGGCGACGGCCATCCTGACACTCGTCGCCGCGGTTGTGCCGACCCGACTTGCCACCCGGGTCGCGCCCGTCGAGGCGCTCGTCGAGTAAGCGTCCTCCGGCAGAGGGCTTCGCTGGGAGTCAGACGGAAGGCGCAGCCGCGTCCGTCGCGTCGAGATCATGCGCCCACGTCGGCGCGAGAGCCCGGATCCGCAGGGCACGCCACTGCCACGCCGCCCAGAGCCCGGGCCACAGCAGGGGGGCGCTGCGGCCGCCGATCGTGAGGCGCTCACGCCAGAAGGTTCGCGCGGGGTCGCCTGGTGCCGGTGAGACCGCGAGCTGGTGGTCCCAGACATCCAGCGAGGCGAGCGGTCCGGTGAGCGGGATGCCGCTGTCCCGGAAGATGCGCACCTGGCCCCGCGAGTCCTGCGTGATCCGGTCGCTCGCATGGATGAGCTGTCGGCCTATCGGGAGGATGCCGCCTATGGACATGTCCACCACCGCGTCGGTGCCCAGCTCCCAGCGCGTCGGCAGGCCGCCCGGCTCGGCGGATTCGAGGCGGACGAGCGATCCGTATAGCTCGGCCACGGCTCGGGGGGAGTTCAGGGCCCGCCACGCGGCATCCGCGTCGCAGTCGATCACGAGCTTGAGCAGGATGCGCATCTCCCCAGTGTCGCACCGGGGCTGGTGGCTAGGCGGTGCTGTCGGGGCGGCCTCGGCCGTATTTGCGTGAATCTGAAAGGAACGGTGCGGTCTGATGTGACTGGTGAGGCGATTCCAGGCCCCTCGCGGTCCGATATTCCTGTCAGATTTACGTCGGACCGGGGACTGCCGCCCCGAGGACTCCCGCCCTGCGGGCCCGGAGCGTAGCCTCGGGGGATGCGTTTCGGCACCCTGAGGCATCCGTTCATCGCCCACCGCCGGACGACCGTGATGCCGCGGTGGGTGCGCCGGGCAGATCGGTCTGCCAACCGTCGCGTGAATGCCCGGCACGATCGGCGCGCACTCGACAGCGGGTACCGCCGCCTCTCGCGCGCAGCCGACCACGGACGGCTCTGGTTCGTCCTCGCGGGCGTGCTCGTCGTCTCCGGACGCTCGCGGGCCGCGCTTCGGGGTGTCGCCTCACTGACGGTGGCGAGCATCATCGCCAACCTCATCGGCAAGAAGCTGTTCGGCGGCTCGCGGCCCCTCTTGAAGGACATTCCCGTCGGCCGACGTCTCGGCGCCTACCCGACGTCGGCGTCTTTCCCCTCGGGTCATTCCGCGAGCGCGGCGGCATTCGCCACCGGAGTCGCGGTCGAGGCACCGCTCGCCGGGGCCGTGGTGGCGCCCCTCGCTGCCGCGGTCGGGTATTCCCGCATGCACGTGGGCGCCCATTGGCTCTCGGATGTCGTCGGGGGCTTCGCGATCGGTGCGGGAGTGGCGCTCCTCGGACGCGCCCTCGTGCCGGCGCGCCCCTCGCCCGAGGGGCCGGCGCCGGAGCGGGGCGAGCGCATCGACCTCCCGTCGTCGCCAGACGGTGAGGGAGTGCTCATCTTCGTGAACCCCTCGTCGGGCGTGGAGGTCATCCGCACCGACCCCCGCAGCGAGATCGAGAAAGAGCTACCGAGCGCACGGCTGAGCGAGCTCGACCCCGAGGATCCGCCGTCCGCCGTCGTCGCTCGCGCCCTGGCGAGCGCATCCCCTCCGCGGGTTCTCGGAGTCTGTGGCGGGGATGGGACGGTCTCCGCACTCGCCGCGGTCGCGCGCGAGGCCGGTCTTCCTCTGCTGGTGCTGCCGGGCGGGACCTTCAACCATTTCGCCCGCGCCATCGGTGCTGACACGGTGGAACACGGCATCGAGGCTCTCCGCGACGGTCGCGGGATGCGCGTCGCCGTCGCGGAGCTGTCGACGGGCGAACCGCCCGTGACGGTTCTCAACGCCGGTTCGCTGGGCATCTATCCGGACTTCGTCGCGCGGCGCGAGGGTTACCGGGACCGGCTGGGTAAGTGGCTCGGCGGCGTCGTCGCGGCCTGGGGTGTGCTGCGTGAGGCCGAACCGATCGAGATCGAGCTCGACGGCGAGAGCATGCGCGTCTGGTCGGTTTTCGCGAGCGTCGGCCGCAACGACCCGCAGCGGGTCGCGACGATGCGCCGCTGGAGTGTCGACGACGACGTACTCGATGTCCGCGTGTTGCACGCCCGTGGGCCGCGGTACCGCGCGGTCGCCTCGCTCGCATTCGGCCGACGGACCGCCGCTGTCGCGCGGGCGCTGCACCTGATGCCGCGCTCGTCGGACATCGAGCGTCGGCTGGTGCCGGAGCTCACGCTGGCGGTCTTGCCCGTGGATGGTTCGATCCCGGTTTTCGTGCACGACGGCGAGCTCGAGACACGCCTCGACGAGGACGCCGACGGCCGGTACGAGATCAGCTTCCGGATGATCCCGAGCGACCTGCGCGTGTACGCCTGAGCGGCTGAGGTCCAGCCTCAGCGTTCCTGCATCGCCGCGAGGCGCTCGGCGCGTGAGATCTCGCGCTTCTCCCACCGGAACAGGAAGCGTTCATCGAATCGCGGCGCGCACTTCACACACGAGGCGGGTCGGGTCGGGCGTCGGTGCCGGTGCGCGAGGTGCCCCGCGGGACACACGCCGACCCACGGGGCGAGTTCGATCGCGGTCTCGCCGGCGTGCGTTGTGCCGCCCACGTAGCCGAGGTTCCGGGCGACCTGCTTCCACCGTGGCCCGTGGCCGGCGGCCGGACCCGCGATCGCGTGTGCGACCTCGTGCAGCAGGGTCTGGTGGTTCGTGTCGTCGTCATAGCGTGCGGACAGGTAGCGCGAAACGCTGATCCGCTTGCGCGTGTAGTCGCAGAGCCCTGCGCGGCGCTTGGCGTTGTCGAATCCGAACGACCACGAAGCATCCAGGTGGAGCGAGATGAGGGCGTCGGCCCAGGTGCGCACGCGTTGCAGATCGGACATGTCGAAAAACCTAAACCGTCCCTACGACATCGGCCGCGGAGGTTTGCGGGGCGCTCGTGAGAGGTGTCGTCAGCTCGCGACGGACGAGCGTGCGCGACGGCGGTCCGCGGCGTCGACGGCGAGCAGCGTCGCCTCGAGCTGCTCATCCGGGGCGCCGGACTCCTGACGGAGGAAGAGGGCACGCTTGAAGTCGCGACGCGCGGACTCGTAGTCGCCCGCGTCGTAGTGGACCTTGCCGCGGTGCTGGTACGAGAACGCCGCGATGGCAGACCAACCCTGGCCTTCTGCCTCGCCCGCGCACGTCGACAGTTCGTGCTCGGCAGCGGCGTACGCTCCGCGCCACTGCTGGACGGTGGCGTGCAGGATGCGGGCGCGCAGCAGATCCTTGCGCGTTCCGGCCATGCGGGCCACGCGCACGGACTCGTCCGAGATGACGTTCGCCTCTTCGAGACGGTCGAGCACCTTCAGCAGCCAGACGCGCTCGAGCAGGGCGGGAAGGCTCCGCTGGTCGCCGAGTTCCAGCAAGCGCTCGCGGCACTCGTTCATGTCTACGATCTCGCGCAGTGTTTCGGGGTCGTACCCGTGGATATAGCTCACCGTGACCTCCTCACCGCGTGTTTCGCTCCTCCAGTGTGCAACGCGGGGGCGCACAACCGGCCGAGCCGCGCCGGGCGCGCCGCTGCTCGCTTCGTGTTGTTTTCTCAGCGGTCGAACAGCGACGACGACGGGGCCGGAGAATCGGTGGCGTCGGCATCCGTCGTGACAGTGACGCCCGCGACGAACGCATCCAGCTCCGCACCCTCGGCGACCTTGGCGGGGTGCGGGCCGGCGGCCATCAGGCGCGGCAGCCAGGCCGTCGGAAGTTTGGCGGCGGATGCGGCGATCACCAGGTTGCCGAAGCGCCGACCTTTCAAGACCTGCACCTCGGCGAGCACGATGACGTTGGGCAGCACCTCGCGCACCGTCGCGACTTGGCGGCGGGCGTAGCGCAGGCCGGGTCCGTCGGCGATGTTGACCAGCAGCACGCCGTCGGGAGCGAGTACGGCCGCGGCCGCGCGGTAGAACTCGACCGAGGTCAGGTGGGCGGGGGTCTGCGCCCCCGCGAAGACGTCCGAGATGAGCAGGTCCACGGTGCCGACGAGTCCCGCGGGCAGGCGCCCGAGCACCGCGCGCGCGTCGCCGATTCGGACACGGATGGATGCGCCGCTCGGCCCCCCGCTCGGGAACGGCAGTTCGGCACGGACGAGGTCGACGAGGGTCGGCTCGATGTCGACGACCTGCTGGCGGGACCCGGGCCTCGTCCACGCGATGTAGCGGGGCAGGGTCAGCGCCCCGGCGCCGAGGTGCACGGCCGTGAGGGGTTGCCCCGGGAGCTTCAGCCTGTCGATGACGGCGCCCATGCGGGCGATGTATTCGAAGTGCAGGTGTGTCGGGTCGTCGAGATCGACATGGGATTGCGGGGTGCCCGCGACATCCAATTCCCACCCTGTCGTGTACGGCGAGGGCACGACGCGAGCGATCGAGCCGTCCGACAGGCGGGTCGAGGGAGCGGATGCCTCGTCGTCGCCGTCACGCTTTCTGCTCACTCGCCCACGCTATAGCCCGAGGGTGCCCCTTCTGGCGCGAGGGTGCCCGTTCGGGCACGCGAGGGTGCCCGTTCCAGGCGCGAAGGTGCCCGTTTGTGCATCCGACGAATCGCGACGCGCTGGTTATGGTGGTGCCGTGCACACCTCGACCGCGGACGCTGCATCCGTGGACCTCAACGCCGACCTCGGCGAGAGCGTCGACGGCGTGGCCACGGCGGATGACGAGGCGATGTTTGCCGTCATCTCGAGCGCGAGCGTCGCGACGGGTGGACACGCGGGGGATGCCTCGTCCATGCGCCTCGCGGTCGAACGGGCCGCGCGACACGGCGTGGCGGTCGGCGCGCACCCGTCGTTCCCGGATCGCGCCGGGTTCGGCCGCGCCGCGATGCGCCTCGCGCCCGCTGACCTGACCGCGGTGGTGTCGGCACAGCTCGGAGCCTTGGTCGGGGCCGGGGCAGACATCCGCTACGTCAAGCCGCACGGCGCGCTGTACCACGCGGCGGGAGCGGATCCCGATCAGGCGCGGGCGCTCGTGCGCGCGGTTCTCGATCTCTCCGATTCCGTTGGGCGAGCCGTGCCGGTGCTCGCGCTCGGCGATGCGCTGGCCGATGCATCCGCGGCCGCCGGCCTGCCCTTCGTTCGTGAGGCGTTCCTCGACCGCGGGTACATGTCCGACGGCACCCTGGTGCCGAGGGGGATGCCGGGGGACCTGCTCCACGACCCGGCCACCGTCGCCGAGCGCGCGGTGCGTCTCGTGCGCGACGGCGTTGTCGAGGCGATCGACGGCACGCTCGTCGTGGTTGCGGCGGCCTCGCTCTGCCTGCACGGCGACACCCCCGAGGCCGTGGCGATGGCCCGTGCGGTTCGCGCCGCTCTCGACACCGAGCGGATCGGCGTGCGTCCGCCATGGTGAGCG
>NZ_HG779776.1:0-511 GCF_000582705.2 Microbacterium sp. C448 | reverse complement strand
GCCATGGTGAGCGGCCCGGTCGGGGTGGGTGGTCTTGCGGGGGTGCAGATCCTGCCGATGGGGGAGCGCGCGCTGCTTGCCGAGGTCGACTCCGTCGCCGAGGTGCTGGCCCTCGGCGCGGCGCTCGCCACTGCGCCGATCGCGGGCATCGGCGACCTCGTGCCCGCGGCGTGCACAGTTCTCGTCCCCTTCGATCCCGCACAGATTGCCGCAGCGAGCGTGCGCGCGTGGATCGAGCGAGCGTGGTCCGGGCGGGCAACGGTCGAGGGGACGAATGCCTCGGGCGCACGGTCGCCGACTGGTGCGGTCGTGCTCGACATCACCTACGAGGGCCCTGACCTCGCCGAGACCGCAGAACTCCTCGGCCTCGGCCCCGGGGAGCTCGCCGAACGGCACGAGCGCGCCGAGTGGACCGTGGCATTCACCGGGTTCGCGCCCGGCTTCGGATACTTGACCAGCCCGGCCTGGACGTTCAATGTGCCCCGGCTCGACTCTCCCCGGACTCGCGTGC
>NZ_HG779775.1:22169-24878 GCF_000582705.2 Microbacterium sp. C448 | reverse complement strand
GACGTCGGCGAGCGCTTCGCCCACGTTGTGCACGGGAACCCAGTGGTGGCCGCGCGCCTCGGGGACCTGCGCGAGAGCCGCTTCGGTGAACGTCCCGGCTGGCCCGAGGAAGCTGTAGGTGCGGCGGACGGGTCCGGAGGCGGGCTGGGAGGCGGCTGTCACGAGGACTCAGCCTAGTCCTGCGTCTGGGGGACCCGTTCGGGCTGGTGTTCGACCTGCTCCTCGGCCGTCACTTCGTCCATCCGACGTCGGCGATCGCGCCAGGCACTGACGAACATCCAGGCGGCGTAGAGCAGCAACGCACCGCTGACGACGGGGACGACCCACATCCGCAGCTCACCCGAGATGAGCACATTCATCCATCCGAGCAGGGGGATGCTGTAGAGCAGCACGCCGCGCACTTGCGGTCCGCGGACCGGCTCGATGTCGGCACTGTCGTTGGCATCCCCCTGCGTCACCAAGACCCGCTCGCCGTCGCCGACCAGCCCTTCACCGACGACCCGGTGAGTCGCGACGGTCGCCTCGCCCGATTCGAGCTGGTAGGTGATCACGTCGCCGACCCGGATGTCGTTGAGCTCGCGCGGTTGCACGACGACGAGAGATCCGAGTGGGATCGCGGGCTCCATCGAGCCGCCGAGGATCGTGTAGCGCTCAGCGCCGATCACCAGCGGGACGACGAGGACGAGCGTGGCGGCGAGCCCGACGAGGGCGAATGCGCCCCACGCCAGGCCTCGGCCGAGAGAGCGAACCACCGACCTTGTCAGCCGACGGCGTCAGGCAGAGGCTCGGCGACCTGTGTCAGGGTGACAGGAAGCGGCTCGACCCAGATTCCGGAAACCATCGAATCCGTGTCTTCGAGGTCGGCCGGAACCGTCACCGAGATCGTTACCGCCACGACGCCGCGGCCCGTGACGTTGAAGGAGCGCGCTTCGTTCGTGGCCGAGAAGGTCAGGGCATCGGACCACTCCTCCACGACGGTCACTGTGAGATCTGTCTCGATCGCGTCAAGGACCACCTGAGCGTTAGTTCCCAGGTCCAGCTCGCCAACGTTCAGCACCGCGTCCGCCGCTGGCGCAACATCGATCCCGAATGTGTGCATATAGGTGACGACGTCGCCGGGGACGAGGCGGCTGTCGTAGCTTGTCAAGGTTGCGTAGTTCACCTCATCGCCGTTCAAGGTGTAGGTCTTCGCGATTGCGTCCAGCTGGAGGTGTCCCATCTGGAGGAGCATTTCGTCCGTGCTGGCCGAATCCTGCCAGTAGGCGAGCGATCCGGCTCCGCCTCCGAAGAGGGCGACAGCGGATGCGGCGGCAATGGTGCCTTTGACAACCTTGTTCATGGGGTTCCTTGGGGAGAGGAAAAGTGCAGAATGCGGGGACTTTGCTCACGGTAGGCCCGGGCGTCTGCGTCATATGCGGCTTCCGGCCACCGAAACCAGTGGTTCTGGGCACCGCGGAGGAGCGTTCATCGGTCCCTGAGCCTGTCGAAGGTCGCACCGGAGCTCCCGTGTCGACAAAACACGGCACAGCAGGTCACTTCGACAAGCTCAGTGACCGCAGCGGGGTGTCTCAGAATGGGGGCGGATCCGTGTTCGGCGTGAAGTAAATCGCCGGCGGTGGCTTGTCGATATAGACGTGACCGCCTGGGGAGGTCCATTCGAGGATTCCGCCGCCGACTTGGCGGACGGTCCAGGCTGTTTCGCCCTTCAGGGTGTGGTGTCGTTTGCAGAGGCACGCGAGGTTGCAGACGGCGGTTTCGCCACCGAGGGCGTAGTCGAGGGTGTGATCCCGATCACACCGGTGTGCGGGTTGCCGGCATCCGGGAAACCGGCAGTGCTGATCCCGCGCCCGCAGGAACCTCTTTATATCCGCGGACGGGGTGTACCGATCGACCGCGAGAACACACCCGGTGATCGGGTCTGCCAGGACCCGGTCCCACCCGGTCGCGTGACCGGCCAATGCGCGAGAAGTGTCGGGATCGATCGCGCAACGGCCCACGAGCTCGGCGGGCTCGTCCGTAACCCCGGCTAGTGCGAGCGCCGGGACGGTGACGTTCACGATCCCGCGGATCGCGCCCAGTCCACCGAACCCATCCGACATCCCCATTCCCGTTTCGACGGAAGGCGTCGTGGTGAGCACTATGTCCGCCACCAGGTCCGCACGGATCTGATCCAGGGTGCGGGTGTCTGTCGGGTCGGCCTTCTTGATCGCGTGGGCCTGTTGGGTGAGGCGGTCGTGCATCGCATAGGCGAGAACTGCAGGTTGGGTGGAGATGAACTCCGCCATCCCGTCGCCGATGTCGCGCACGCACGCGCCCCGCGATGCGCGGGCCTCCTTGTGTCGCTCGGCGAGGGGACGCGGCTGCAATGACTCTGCCAACCGCGCTAACGACGCCCCAAGCCGCCCGGGCGTTGTTCCCTCGGCTCGTACCAATGCCTCGCGCTCGAACTCCGCCCGTGCTTCCGGATCCGTCAGCGGCAGGCCGTGTTCCATGATCACCGCGACATGTCCGCCCGCGATCCGTCCCTCGTCCCACGCGTTGAATGTGGCGGGGAACGACTCATCCAGTACGGCAGCGTCGTTCATGCGGCGTTGCACGGTGCGGTCGGACATGTTCATCGCCGCACCGAGTTCCGCCGCCAATGCCCGGTACGGGAGTTCTGCTTCGCGGGAGGAGGGCGAGGCGAGTTCGGCAACCCGGCGCGCACCC
>NZ_HG779775.1:0-22159 GCF_000582705.2 Microbacterium sp. C448 | reverse complement strand
CGCGAACACGCGCGCCATCGCGGCTTCGGTACGCGCATTCGCACGCCAGACTTCGATGCCCTCCCCGGCGAGCTCGCGCGCGATCGCGTCCACCCCCGTCGTCTCGACGTCATCACAATTCGAATGCATGTTCGAAACTCTACGGACGGCCACCGACATTCGAACCCCAATAACCCCCGAAATCAGGCGCAAATCGCGTCGAAAAGATGAGAGTTTGCTCACCTACCCGACGAACGTCAGTGCCCGACCGTCGACGACAACCTGAGCGGCGAACGGGCGCCCTGGCGGGAGCAATCGACCCACGAAGCGCTCGTCAGCCGCGTCCAGCCGCTCCGTCATCCAGTCGGCGATCTCGACGGTAAGCGCGGGCTCGATTCCTCCCTCGCCCGAGTCGTCGAGCAGCACGACGTCGACACCGCGCGTGCGGGCGCGCATCGCCGCCTCGATGAGCGGCTCGTGCAACAGCCGCCCCGCGCGATAGCCGTCCCGCAGACGTCCCTCGATAGCGCGCGCGTGAGCGCGATCCGCCGCATCGAGCTCTTCTCCCGCGGCAACACGCAGAAGGAAGGGACCGGCGAGGTCGTCCAGCGCCGCCTTGTGCTCCTCCAGTTCCCGGCGAGCGGCCGCATCCCACTCCCGCTGCTCCACGGTCCGCACCGCGCGCCGGGCATAGTCGCGCGTCGACCGACGCATGCGCACGATCGCGACCGACAGGAGCGTTCCGAGGCCCACGATCGTCGCCGTCCGCACAACGATGCTGACGAGCTGCACCGGGTCGCCTCCGCGCACAACGGCATCCATAACGAGCATGACCAGCAGCAGCGTGAGCCCGGAGATCGCCAACACCGGACGCGCGTTGAGCGCCACCGCAACGAGCACAAACCCGGCGGCGGGCACGAACCAGGCACTTCCGTAGGTCAACGGTGCCGGAGTTCCGAGCAACCCGACGAGAACAGTGACGCACACGAGGACGACCGCGATCACTGCGCGCTGCCGGAGGGACAACGGCCCCCGAATGGGCGGTGCGGGAATGGTCAAAGCGGCAGAAACGAGGATGCCCGCGAGCACAAGCAACGGCACCGCGCCGCTGCCGGGACCCAAAACCGACGCCACCCCCGCGACGAGCGACTGGGCGACGACGAAAAGGGTCACAGCGACGACCACGTCCGCCCGGGCGCCACGACGGGACGGCAGCGGCGGCCGTTCCACGAAGTCTGCCTCGATGTGCGGAGTGTCATCCCACCGAAGCTCAACCCGCGTGCCGCGACCGGGACTCGCCGTCACGCGGGCGGTTCCGCCGGCCACATCGCGCATCGCGCCCTCGATGCTGGCGGCAATACCCAGGCGCCCCGGCGGCACGGAACCCGGCGAGAACCCGACGCCATCGTCGACGACGACGAGCGATACTCCGGATTCATCGATCTCGAGAAGGACCCGACGATCGCACGGGCCGGCATGCCTGACACTGTTGTCGAGCGCCTGACGCGCCGCAATCAGAAGAGCCTCGACGGCCAGAGCGCTCGGCACAACAGCACGCGGAAGGCGGGTGATCCGCAGCTCGGCACCCGCGGCATCCGCCATCGCGCGAAGCTTCTCCACCCAGTCGCTCGCCCCTCGGTCCGCGCCGACCACGGCTGTGGCTCGCTGGGCCTGGGCTCGCACGGCGTCCGCCTGCTCGGGCGCGGCGTCCGCGGCACCGCGCAGCGCCGCGAGCACCTCATCGTGCACGAAGGCTGCGACCCGCGCACGCGCCGCGAGGCGACCGTGGGCCGCACCCTGCTCGGCACGAACGGCTTCGGCGAGGGAAGCCGCGGCGTCGAGTTCGCGGCTCGCTCTCAGAGCGTGGACAGCGATCACACACAGGGTCGCGGCGGTTGTCAGGGCCTGCGCATCGTTTGCGAGGCCGATGAGCGAGTAGCCGCCGAGAATCGCCCGAAACGACGCCACGATGACGATCCACACGACGATCAACGACCAACCGAGCCGAGCACCGCCGACGACCACCGCGGCCACGACGATGCCGCCGAACGACGTCAACGCCCAGGGCAGGGTGCCACTCGATGCAGTTCCGCCGAGTGCACCGCTGGCGGGCGCGAACAGCACAAGCGCCGCGAAGAACAGAATGACCCCAACCGCTGCGCCGCGCCTCAGCGCGCGAGCACGGAGCCAGGGTGCGGCGGCGCCCACCGCCACGAGCGCCGCGAAGGCCGCCGCGAGCAGGATGCTGAACCAACCCGGCACCGGCACACGGCCGCGCGCGTCCGCGACGGCGAGCGTCACGATGACCGACACAGCCACAGAGACGGCCACGCCGATGAGTAGAAGGCGAAGCGTCGATACTTCGGCGGCGTGCGACACAGCATCGTTGTGCACCACTGAGGGCGGATCAGCCACTGCGCGGAGCCGGCAGGAACCCGTCTTCGAGGCTGCGTTGGTAGAGCTCGACCTTCGTCGCCGCGGGGCGACCGAGCTGGTGGTAGATCGTCCGGATGCGACGCAGGTGGTCGTTCACGGTGTTTTCGCTCACGAAGAGCGCGGCCCCGACTTCCTTCGCCCCCATGCCTACCGCGTACAGCCCGAGCACCTCGCGCTCCCGAGCCGTCAGCGGTGCGGCGTGCAGCAGCGGGTCGGTGTCGAGCGCGGATGCCCATTCCGTCGTGGGCACGTACTCGTCCCTCGCCGCAGCGAGGAGCGCGTCGGCGATCACGCGAGGCGGAGCGGACTTGCGCACGATACCGAGGGCATCGGTCCGAGACGCCTCACGGACGAGGTAGGAGTTTTCGGCGGCCGTCAGGATCAGGACCGACGCTCCCCACTGTGCGGCGGCGTCGACGTTTTCGGCGGGCGTGGTGTCATCGCCCAGACTCAGGTCCAGCACGACGAGGTCTGCGTCTCGCCCACGCCGGACCATCGCGGTCATGGACATCTCGTGCCGGGCGAACACCAGCCCCGGGGTGTCGTCGATGATTCCGCGCACCGCCATCGCCACGAGCTCGTGGTCGTCAACGATCGCGACCCGCGTCTGGTCCGCCATCAGCTCCACTTTCGTCGCACCGTACGTCCTCGAACCATATCCACATCAGCCGCAGGGTGCCGTCGGCCACTCGGGCGAGGCAGACTAGGACGATGAGCCGCGCAGGACAGCCAGCCGAAGCATCCGATCTGATCGACGTCGATGCGTTGATCGCCGCCTATTACGACCTGAAGCCGGATGTCTCCGTCCCGGAGCAACGCGTCGCCTTCGGCACAAGCGGCCACCGCGGCTCATCGTTGTCGACGAGCTTCAACGAAGACCACATCCTCGCCACGACCCAGGCGATCGTCGACTACCGCACGTCTCAAGGCATCGCGGGCCCCCTCTTCCTCGGCCGCGACACGCACGGGCTCTCGCTACCCGCCGAGCGGACGGCGATCGAGGTTCTCGTCGCAAACGGCGTCGATGTGCGGGTCGATTCGCGCGACTCCTGGGTGCCGACGCCCGCCCTCAGCCACGCGATCCTCGCGTACAACCACGGTCGGACCGCGGATGACGCGGGTCGGTCGGACGGCATCGTCGTCACACCGAGCCACAACCCGCCGCGCGACGGCGGCTTCAAGTACAACCCGCCGCACGGCGGCCCGGCAGACACCGACGCGACGTCCTGGATCGCGGACCGCGCCAACGCGCTGATCACGGCCGGCCTCGAAGGGGTCGCGCGCGTCCGCCACGCCGACATCGACATCGACGGGCTCGGACGCTACGACTTCCGTGACGCCTACGTACGGGACCTCGCGAACATCATCGACATCGATGCAATCAAGAACGCGGGGGTCCGCATCGGCGCCGACCCCCTCGGCGGAGCGTCGGTGGAGTATTGGGCTCTGATCGCCGAGGTCTACGGGATCGACCTCACGGTCGTGAACCCCGATGTCGACCCGACGTGGAAATTCATGACCCTCGACTGGGACGAGAAGATCCGCATGGATCCCTCGTCACCGAACGCGATGGCATCGCTCGTCGCCCGCCGCCACGAGTACGACATCCTGACCGGCAACGATGCGGATGCCGACCGCCACGGAATCGTCACGCCCGACGCCGGCCTGATGAACCCCAACCATTACCTCGCCGTCGCGATCGACTACCTCTTCTCGCACCGACCCGGCTGGTCGGCCGAAGCGGCCGTCGGCAAGACCCTCGTGTCATCGATGATCATCGACCGGGTCACCGAATCGCTCGGTCGTCGCCTGCTCGAAGTGCCGGTCGGCTTCAAGTGGTTCGTGCCCGGGCTGCTCGACGGCTCGGTCGCCTTCGGTGGCGAGGAGTCCGCCGGCGCCTCGTTCCTGCGGACGGATGGCTCAGTGTGGACGACCGACAAGGACGGGATCCTGCTCGCCCTGCTCGCCGCCGAGATCCTCGCCGTCACCGGCAAGACCCCGTCGGCGCGGTATGCCGAACTCGAAGCCGAATTCGGCGCATCCGCCTACCAGCGGGTGGACGCGCCCGCGACGCCCGCGCAGAAGGCGACGCTCACGAAGCTGTCCCCCGACGACGTCTCGGCGACCGAACTCGCGGGAGAGCCGATCACGGCGAAGCTCTCGCACGCTCCCGGCAACGGTGCGGCGATCGGCGGGCTGAAGGTGCAGACGGAGCACGCGTGGTTCGCCGCACGCCCGTCCGGCACGGAAGACGTCTACAAGCTCTACGCGGAGTCACTCCGAGGGCCCGGGCACCTCGCAGAGGTGCAAGAAGAGGCCCGCGCGGTCGTCGCGGCAGCCCTCGGCGACTGACGTTCAGCGCTCGAGCTCGACGTACTGAGTCAGGTGTCGTCCGCGAGCCGGGGGCCGAGTTCCCGCGCGAGGTGGGCCCCCGAGGCGCGGAGCCAGACGGCAGGATCCTTGATCGCGCTTTCGAGAGAACCCGCCAGGTCGGCGAGAGAGACGGATGCCGCAAACGACGATGTATCGGCGTCCGGGTCGATACGGCCCGCGACGAGTGCCGTACGCCCGCGCGCGAGTGAGGTTACGCAAGCCGGGACCTTGCCCGCCGCGGACTGCGGGTCGTACGAACCCTCGCCCGTGATCACGAGCTGAGCGGACGCGACCCGGTCGGCCAAGCCCGTGAGCGCCGCGATCTCGGGCGCCCCGGCGACCAGCTCAGCGCCCCACGCACCCAACGCCCAACCCGTGCCTCCGGCGGCACCCGCACCCGGGGTTGCGGGGTCGAAGCTCGGCACCAGGCTCGCCAACCGCGCGAGCGCCACGTCGGCGCGGACGACGCCCTCCGCGTCCAAGCCCTTCTGCGGCCCGAACACCGACGCCGCCCCCTGGGGACCGAGCAGGGGGTTCGTCACGTCGGTGAGCACCCGGACGCCGCCCGGCGGAAGTTCGGCGAGCCCTTCGAGGTCGACCGCGACGAGGTGCTCCAACCCCGCGACGCCGTCGCCGATCGAGGCACCCGCAGAGTCCGTGAAGCGGGCTCCCAGGGCCCGCAGCACACCGACCCCACCGTCCGTCGAAGCGCTCGAGCCGATAGCGAGCACGAGGCGCGAAACGCCGACCGAGAGGGCGTTCGCTATCGCGACGCCGAACCCGCGCGTCGAGGCCGTCCACGGAAGGAGACGGCCGCCGAGGAGCTCGATGCCCGAGGTGCACGCGAGCTCAACCACGCCGACCCCGCCCGCAGCACCGTCTCCCGCACCATCCGGTGCAGGCAGATGCAGCCACACGGCCTCGATAGGGGTTCCATCGTGGCCATGCACCGTGACCGGCACACGCACCGCGCGGGCGACGGCCGCCGCCAGGGCGTCGAGCGTCCCCTCGCCACCATCGGCCATCGGCGCCAACACGATCTCGTCGCCCGGGCGTACCGAGCGCCAACCGTCGGCCAGGGCGTTCGCAGCATCCGTCGCGGTCAGCGTGCCCTTGAAGCTGTCGGGCGCCATCACGATCCGGGGCATCTGCCCATCCTCTCGCGGGCGTCACTTGCGACACTGTTGGAACTCACGCGCGTGCGATGATCGCTCCCGTACTGGCGCGCACGACGAGGGGCGCGGCCACGACCTCGCGCGAGCCCGGCTCGGCATCGCCCAGGACGGCAGCCACGGCACGGCGTCCGAGCTCATCGAAGGGCTGGTGGACGGTCGTGAGCGCGGGGCTGTAGTTCGCGGCGTCGTCGACGTCATCGAACCCGACCACGCTGAGCCGCTCGGGCACCCGGATGCCGCGTTCAGTCGCCGCGCGCAGCACCCCCAGCGCCATCTGATCGTTAGCGACGACGACAGCGGTCGCCGTGCCGACATCCATGAGCGATCCCCCCGCCTCGAATCCCGATGCCGAGGTCCACTGCGCCCGCACCAGGGGGCCGGGGGCGCACCCCGCGGCCGTGAGCGTTTCGCGCCAGCCACGCTCGCGCTCGGCGGCGGCATACGAAGAGTCGGGCCCGGCGATGTGCGCAATCGTGCGGTGGCCGAGTTCGAGGAGGTGACGTGTCGCCGCGGCGGAACCGTCGGCGTGCGCCGTCTCGATTCCGGCGTAGCGCGGGTCGGGCGGCGAATCGACGACGACGAGGCGCAACTCGTCGGGCAACGCCACGTCCCGAAGCAGGGCGGATGCCTCGTTCACCACGATCGCACCGTCGACCCCCTGCTCGCGCAGTCGCTCGAACGCCTCGGCGGGTCCGTCCGTGCCGATCCGGGCGATGACGACCGAGTAGCCGCGGACGGATGCTTCGTCGACGACCGACTGCAGCATGAGCGAGTTGCCGACCGTGGCCAACGTGGAGACCACGGCGCCGATGATGCCGGTCCGACCCGTTCGCAAGGCGCGCGCGGCGCGGTGCACGCGATACCCGGATCGCGCCAGCGCGGCCTCGACCCGGTGCCGCGTCTCGGGGTCGACACGTGGGCTCGCGTTCACGACCCGCGACACCGTTTGAGCCGAAACACCGGCGAGAGCCGCCACATCGGCCATCGACGGTCGCTGCGAGTTCGCCATTTGTGCCTCCGATGTTGACGATATCAGCCCTGGAATATAGCGTGTTATCGTGAACATGCTCCCTCACGCCGTGCCCCTCTCGGGCGGGGTCGTCCGCCGCGCCAGCCTCCTCGCGGACGGCCGCGAACTCTTCTACTACGACGACCCGGGCACTGCGCTCAGCTCCGAGCGCGCCATCGATTCCCGAGCCTTCGGCGATCGGCCGGCCACCGCGACCATGCGCCGCGATGCCTTGACCGGCGACTGGATCTCGGTCGCCGCCGCGCGACAGAACCGGGCGTTCCTTCCGCCCGCCCACCTCGATCCACTCTCGCCGCAAACCCCCACCAATCCCTCCGAGATCCCGTCCCTGTACGACGTCGCGGTCTTCGAGAACAAGTCGCCGTCGTTCGGACCCGGACTCGCCGAACCCACCGACACGGCCCCCCGCGCCGACGATCCCCCACACGGTCTGGCAGACCTCGTCGCCCCCGGACTCGGCCGCACCCGCTCGTCCGTCGGTCGCTGCGAGGTGGTGTGCTTCAGCCCCGAACACGAGGGATCCTTCGGCACGCAGACGACGACGCGCGCCCGCACCGTGATCGAGGCGTGGGCAGATCGCACCGCGGCGCTCTCGGCACTTCCCGGCATCCAGCAGGTCTTCCCGTTCGAGAACCGCGGCGAAGAGATCGGCGTGACGCTGCACCACCCTCACGGTCAGATTTACGCGTACCCCTACATCACCCCCCGCACATCGACCCTGCTCGCATCCATCGATCGCGAGGGGCCCGATCTGTTCGAGCGGATCATCGCGTTCGAGACCGCGGGACCCCGTGTCGTCCTCGAATCGGACCGCTGGATCGCGTATGTGCCGTTCGCGGCCCGCTGGCCCGTCGAGATCCATCTCGCACCGAAACGGCACGTACCCGACTTCGCCGCCACGAGCCCGGAAGAGCGCGACGAGTTGGCGGATGTCTATCTGCGCCTCTTGCGCGGTGTGGACCGCATCTACGAAACCCCGACTCCGTACATTGCGGCCTGGCACCAGGCGCCCGTTCACACCGGGCGCGACACCGTGCGTCTGCACCTGCAGCTCACCTCCCCGCGGCGCGCGGCGGACAAATTGAAGTACCTCGCGGGTTCCGAGGCGGCGATGGGCGCATGGATCGGTGACATCGCCCCCGAGGACGCCGCCGCCCGCATCCGAGAGGCAATCGAGCGATGATCCCCACACCTGCGAGCGATTCCGGCGTCTGGTCGGCCCCGGGGCGCGCCAACCTGATCGGCGAGCACACCGACTACAACGAGGGCTTCGTCCTGCCGTTCGCCATCGAGTACCGCACCCGCGCAAAAGCGTCCCGCCGCGATGACGGCATCATCCGCGTGACGTCGACGTTCGATCCGACGCCGGTCGAGGTGGCACTCGACGACCTGCCGTCGCTCTTCGACCACCCGGACCACGGCATCCCGGAGTGGGCCGCTTATCCGCTCGGGGTCGCCTGGGCCGCGCTGCGGGCGACCGGCATCGATGCGCGCGAACTACCGGGCCTCGACCTCGCATTCTCGTCGGATGTTCCGATCGGGGCCGGCCTGTCGTCGTCGGCCGCGATCGAGGGTGCGACCGCGAGTGCGCTGAATGATCTCTGGGCCCTGGGCCTCTCTCCGCTCGAGCTCGCGAAAATCGGTCGGACGGCCGAGAACGACGCCGTCGGCGCCCCCACGGGCATCATGGACCAGGTCGCCTCGATGCTCGGGCGCGCCGACGCCGCAACGTTCCTGGATTGCCGGACGCTCGCGACCGAGAGCATCGACCTCGGGTTCGACGCGGCGGGTCTCCGGTTGCTCGTCATCGACACAGGGGTCAAGCACTCGCACGCGACCGGCGGCTACGGCGAACGGCGTGCGTCGTGCGAGCTGGGCGCGGCCTCGATGGGTGTGCCCGCGCTGCGCGACCTGACGCTCGACGACCTCCCTCGGGCCCAGGCGCTGCTCGACGACGTCACATTCCGGCGCGTCCGCCACATCGTCACCGAGAACTATCGCGTGCTCGACACCGTACGGACCCTGCGCGAAAGCGGACCCCACGCGATCGGCGACCTGCTCGTCGCCTCGCACGCCTCGATGCGCGACGACTTCGAAATCTCGACACCCGAACTCGATACCGCGGTCGATGCCGCACTCGCGGCCGGTGCGGTCGGCGCGCGGATGACGGGCGGCGGGTTCGGCGGCGCCGCGATCGCCCTCGTGGCCGACGACCTCGTCGGTGCGGTGACGGATGCCGCGACCTCCGCTTTCGCGGAGCGCGGCTACGCCGCACCGCACATCTTCACGGTGACGCCCTCTCGTGGGGCCGGCCGCGACGCCTGACCTTCGGCATCCGCTCCGCCCGACCGGCGCGCCGGTCGCCCCGCCACATCCCGCGAAACACCCCGTGTGCCGCGAAAAACCCCGTGTCGTGGGGTGTTTCGGCGCACGCGGGGTGTTTCGGCGACTGTGGCTGACCCCCGCGGGTCAGGCCTGAGCGATCATCCGCTCGATCTCGTCCCGCGTCGCGGGCACATTGGGGAAGGCGGCGAGCCGACCGATCGGGAACGATCCGAGAACCTGAAGCGCTCCCTCGGACTCCGCTCCCGGCCCGAACGCGGCGGCGACGAGCGCACGCATCCGCTCACCCAGCACGGGGTGCGCCAGAAGCTCGGTGATGGATGAGTTGAGCGAGGCCGGGAGAACGAGTTCGTCCCCCGCGACCTCGGCCGAAGCAACCGAACGGATGTCGCGACTCGAGGCACCGACGTGCACCTCGTACTCGCCCCCCTCGACGACCCAGCGGTCCACGCGCACATCCCAGTACGCCAGGTCGTCGCGCCGGACGATCAGTTCGACCTCACGCGTCTCGCCCGCCTCGAGTGCGACGCTCTGGAAGGCCTTGAGCTCGCGCGGCGCCCGCTGCACCGCCGATCCCTGCAGTGCCGTATAGACCTGAACCAGCTCGCGGCCCGCCCGCTCACCCGTGTTGGTCACGGCGATACGCACAGCCATGTCGCCGTCGGAGCGAACGGATGCCTGGGCGTCGCCGTAGGCGAACGTCGTGTACGACAGGCCGTGCCCGAAGGGGAACGTCACGTCGAGGCCGCGCTCGTCGTACCAGCGGTACCCGACGAACAAGCCCTCGCCGTAGCGCACGTGACCGTGCTCGCCCGGGAAGTTGCCGTACGAGGGGTTGTCCTCGAGCCGCACGGGGATGGTCTCGGCGAGGCGCCCCGACGGGTTCACTGCGCCGTAAAGCACGTCCGCCGTGGCCGACCCCCCGGCCTGGCCGAGCAGCCATCCTTCGATGATCGCGGGAACCCGGTCGGCGAAGGGCAACGCCACGACCCCGCCGTTCGACAGAACGACGACCGTGCGCGGGTTCGCCACCAGGACGGCGTCGAGCAGTGCGAGCTGATCCGCCGGCAGATCGATGTGCTCGCGGTCGAAGCCCTCCGACTCAGCAGACGCGGGAATACCGAGAAAGACGACGGCGACCTCGGACGCGGATGCCGCAGCAACAGCCTCGGCGCGGAGCACGTCGGCATCACCCGAACCATCGAGGGCGAAGCCCGCCGCGTACGTCACGGCGCCCTCAGCCGCGTATTCGGCGAAGCCATCCAGGGCACTGTCGAGCCGGGTGGGGTTGATGAGCGATGACCCGGCGCCCTGGAAGCGCGGCGTCTCGGCGAAGGCACCGATGACGGCGACCTTCTGCTCGGCGGCGAGCGGCAGCACGCGGTCATCGTTCTTCAGCAGCACGATCGCCCGTCCGGCGACCTCGCGGGCCAACGCATGATGCGCATCGATGTCGAGGTGACCGTCGATAGCGGGCCGCCGACCGGCCTTCTGCACCAGGTCGAGCACGCGGCGCGCGACGACATCGAGCGCGGCCTCGTCGAGCGATCCGTCCCGCACGGCCGCGACGAGTTGCGCGTCGGTTGCTCCGCCGCTCGAGGGCATCTCGAGGTCGAGTCCCGCGATGACTCCGGCGACGCGATCGTTGACGGCACCCCAGTCCGAGACCACGAGCCCCTCGAATCCCCACTCGTCGCGGAGGACGCTCGTCAGCAGCCACGGGTCCTCGGACGCATAGGCCCCGTTGATGCGGTTGTACGAGCACATCACCGTCCACGGCTGCGCGCCCTCGATGGCGATCTGGAACCCGCGGAGGTAGATCTCGCGCAGCGGGCGCGGGTCCACATCGCTCGAGACGCGCAGCCGGTCGGTCTCCTGGTTGTTCGCGGCGAAGTGCTTGAGCGACGCCCCGACCCCGCGCGACTGGATGCCGCGGACGAGCGCGCCACCCATCACACCCGAGACGATCGGGTCTTCGGACATGTACTCGAAGTTGCGGCCGCAGAGCGGCGAGCGCTTGATGTTGATGCCGGGGCCGAGAATGACGGCGACATTCTCGATGGCGGATTCGACACCCAACGCTTCGCCGACTCGTACCGCGAGCTCGGGATCGAAGGTCGCGCTGAGCCCGACGGCGGGCGGGAAGCAGGTCGCGGGCACGCTGTTCGCGAGGCCGACGTGATCGTTGCCGTCGGCCTGTTTGCGTAGGCCGTGCGGCCCGTCGGTCATCATGATGCTGGGTACGCCGGCGCGATCGATGGCCGTGGTGGTCCAGAAATCCGCCCCGCTCGTGAGTGACGCCTTCTCTTCGAGAGTCAGGTCGGTGACGGATGGCTGGGCTACGGAATCGGACATGTTCACTCCCTTGTGGATGGCGTGCGTACTTCATGCGCCATCAAAAGCGTATGCCGCTCGGTTTTTATTGGCAAGAGGCATCCGGTCTACGCTCTACCCATGAATCGACGAGGCTCCTACGCGAAGGGCGTTGCCAAACGCGAAGAGATCCTCACGACAGCGCTCGACGTGATCGCTCGCGAAGGCCTGCGACGCACGTCGGTTCGAGAGCTGGCGGACGCCGCGGGCCTGAGTCAAGCGGGACTGCTGCACTACTTCGACAGCAAGGAAGAGCTGTACACCGCGATCCTCCGCAAGCGTGATGAGGTCGACCACGCTGCGCATGCGCCCCGGCCGGAGAGCGCGGGGGCACCCGGTGATGCTGCCGAAGCGGTGCTGACATCCTTCCTCGAGATCGTTCGGCACAACGCGGATGTACCGGGCCTGGTGCAGCTTTTCGCGCACATCTCGGTCGACGCAGCAGCGCCCGAGCATCCGGCGCACGAGTTCTTCCTCGACCGTCAGCGCTACCTCGGCGAGCTCCTGATCCCGGCGATCACGACTCTCCAGGCCGAGGGGCGGATCGTCGACACCATTCCCGCCGCCACCCTCGCGACGGTCGTGCACGCTCTCGCCGACGGTCTGCAGACGCACTGGCTGCTCGATCCGAACCTCGACATGGCGGGAACGATCGACGCCCTCCTCGGCGCCCTCGACCCCCGACAGGAGACCACGCGATGACCCCGGCCGCCCCCGAAGCACGCACGCTGCAGGGAGCCGTGCGTGGCATTCGTCACAGCACGCCCGGCGGCACCGGCGAGGCCTACCTCGGTATCCCGTTCGCCGAACCGCCCGTCGGCGACCTGCGCTTCGCCGCCCCCGCAGCTCCCCGCCCCTGGGCTGGGGTGCGTGATGCTTCCGCCTACGGCCCCACTCCCCTGCGGCACGACTTCGCCGACACGACCCTGATTCCCGAACCGCCCGTCCCGGGCGATGCCACCTTGAACGTCAACGTCTTCACCCCGGCAGCCGATCCCGGCTCGCGCCTGCCGGTGTGGGTCTGGATTCACGGCGGCGGGTACACGACCGGTTCGCCTGCCAGCCCCTGGTTCGACGGTGCGGCATTCGCCCGCGACGGGGTCGTGACGGTCACGCTCTCGTACCGGCTCGGTTTCGACGGCTTCGGATGGATCGACGGCGCACCGCAGAACCGCGCCGTGCGCGACTGGCTCGCGGCCCTGGAGTGGATACGTGCGAACATCGGCTTCTTCGGCGGCGACCCCGAGCGCGTCACGATCGCCGGGCAGTCGGCGGGCGGCGGTGCCGTTCTGACGTTGCTCGGGATGCCGTCGGCACAACATTTGTTCCACCAGGTCTGGTGCTCCTCCCCCGCCCTCGGCGACATCGCGGTGGATCGTGCTCGCGCGATCGGTGCTCGCCTCGCCGAGCACCTCGGTGTCCCGCCCGACCGAGAGGGCTTCGCCACGGTCGACCCCGAGGTGATCGTCGACGCCCAGGAACGCGCCACGCAAGAGCCGGACGCGAAGGGGCTCGCCGTCGCCCGCGGCCTGCTGCGCGACGGTGTCGGCCTCGGCCCGGTCGTCGACGGCGACCTGATTCCCCGACCGACGCTCGAATCCCTCCGCACGGGAGTCGGCGCCGATAAGCCACTCGTCATCGGCGCGAACGACGACGAGTTCACCATGATCACGATGGGTTCGAAGATCTTGCGGTTCGTCCCTGCGCGCCTCGCCCTGCGAGCTCTCGGCGCGAGCCGGCGGGTTGCCTCGGGCTACCTGAAAGGCAATCGTGCGGTTCGCAAACGGGGGACCGGGCGGCTGGTGGGCCGGTACGTGACCGACCACACGTTCCGCGCGGGCGTGGCGCGCGTTGCCGACGCACGAGCCATCGCAGCGGGGAGCACGGATGAGCCGACCGCCCGCACCTGGCTGTACCGACTCTCGTGGGTCTCGCCGACCCACGGCATCGCCCTGCACTGCCTCGATGTGCCCTTCCTCTTCGACGTACTGGATGCACCGCGGGTGAGCGCCATCGCCGGGGACGCTCCCCCGCGCGCACTCGCCGATTCGATCCACGGAGCCGCGGTGGAGTTCATTCGCGACGGGGAACCCGGGTGGGCAGCAATATCCAACGGCAGACGCGGCGCCGCGCGGGTGTTCGACGTCGGAAGCTCATCTCCCGACGTCGTCTCGGACGCCTACGCCTCGGTGGTCGCGCTCGGCTGACGCCGGATCTCGGCCTCGGGCATCCGTCTCGCCATCACCTCGATGGCGTCGGGGTTGTGATCGATCAGCACCGCACGCCGCCCCAGCCCACCGGCGACCGCGCCCGTCGTGCCGCTGCCCGCGAAGGGATCAAGCACGGCATCCCCCACCCGCGTCGATGCCGAGATGATGCGCCGCAGGATCCCCTCGGGCTTCTGCGTCGGATAGCCGGTCTTCTCACGACCGGTGGTGGGCACGATCGTGTGCCACCAGACATCCGTCGGAAGCTTCCCACGCGCCACCTTCTCGGGGGTGACGAGTCCCGGCGCCATGTACGGCTCGCGGTCGACGGCGTCGGAATCGAAGACGTAGTTCGACGGATCCTTGACGTAGACGAGGATCGTGTCGTGCTTGGTCGGCCATCGGCTGCGCGATTTCGCCCCGTAGTCGTACGCCCAGATGATCTCGTTCAAGAAGCAGTCCCGCCCGAAGAGCGCATCGAGCGCGACCTTGGCGTAGTGCGACTCGCGGTAGTCGAGGTGGAGGTATAGCGTGCCGTCCGCCGCCAGAAGACGCCAGGCCTCGGCGAGGCGCGGCGCCAGGAAGTCCCAGTAGTCGGTGAAGCGATCGTCGTACGAGCGAAGAAGCCCGACGACCCGGTCGTAGTCGCGGCCGTGAAAACCGCGGAAGACCGGGGCGGTGCTTGCCACACCGCCTCCCTCGATGGGCTGCGGCCCAGCGGGGTTCTCGGTCACGAGGGGACGGGACGTGTGAACCGCTCGGCCCTGTACCCGACCAGTGTTGAACGGCGGGTCGAGATAGACGAGTGCGTACGAGGCATCCGGCATCGCTGCCATCGCCGCGAGGTTCTCGCCCTCGACGACGACGACGGATGCTCCGGGCTCCGCGTCGACGACGACCGCGTCCGGCGCCGCGTCGGTCACGGCACCCGGCGCAGCCAGGCGTCGGTCGCGAACTTGGACTCGACGAGCTCCTCCGCCTCGGTATATTCCTCGGCCGTGATATGGCCGGGCTCGGCACCGTAGAGGCGCGTGAAAGTATCGATGAAACGCTTGATCACGACGTCGCGGGCGAGCCCGGTCTGCCGACGAAGCGGGTCGACCCGCTTCGCGGCAGATACCGTGCCCTTGTCGCTCAACTTCTCGCGACCGATGCGCAAGACCTCGGTCATCATCTGGCCGTCGATGTCGTAGCTGAGCGTCGCGTGGTGCAGCACCCCGCCATTCGCGAGACGTTTCTGGGCCGCCCCGCCGATCTTGCCCGTGGGACTCGCGATGTCGTTCAGCGGCTGGTAGGTCGCCTCGATGCCGAGCGAGCGAAGCGCCTGCAGCACCCAGTCGTCGAGGAACGCATACGAGTCGGCGAACGTCATGCCCGAGACGAGAGCCGCCGGAACGTATAAGGAGTACGTGATGATCTGGCCCGCGGCCATCATCATCGCCCCGCCGCCCGAGATTCGACGGACGACATCGAATCCGTGCCGTGCCGCACCCTCGGGGTCGACCTCGTTGCGCAACGACTGGAACGATCCGATCACGACCGCGGATTCGTCCCATTCCCAGATGCGCAGGGTCGGTCGCCGCCGCCCGTCGCCGACTCGAGCCGTGAGCACCTCGTCGAGCGCGAGGTTCATGCGCGGCGAGACGGCCGGCTCGTGCACGACCTCCCAGTCGAAGTCGCTCCAACCGGGAGCCGTCACGAGCGCCCGCCGCACCGCGGTGCCGACGGACTCCGGGGTGAAACCGAGCATCTGAGTGTCGGGCGGAAGAGCAGCGCGTACCGCCGCCGCGATCGCCGTGACATCCGCCGTTTCGCGGAGGCCTTGCACGGCGGAGTCGATGGCTTCGAGCGCCGTGTCGGGCTCGAGGAAGAAGTCGCCGGCCAGGTGGAAGTCCGAGATCAGGCCGTCGCGTGTCTCGAGGTCGACGACGACGAGCTTGCCGCCTGGGACCTTGTATTCGCCGTGCATGGCTCCAGACTAGGCGCGAAAGGGAAAGCGCTTCTCGAGCCAGGCCAGCAGGTCGGCACGGACATCGGCCTGTTGAACCTCGTTGAACACCTCATGCCGGGCACCGGGGTAGATGAGCGTGGTGATGTCGTCGAGGCCGCTGCGGTCGCGATAGGCGCGCGCCAGGCGATGAGCGGATGCGGCGCCGCCCACCGTGTCCTCGCGTCCCACCATGATCAACACGGGCAGGTCAGCCGTCCGACGGTCGCGCAGCCCTCGTGCGGGGCGGCCGAACAGGCGGGCGGCATCGATCGGTCCGAACAGCGCCAGCAGCGGTCGATCCGTCGTCAGAGGGTCTTCGCCGAACGCCGCACCCACCGCAGGATCCGACGACAACCATTCACGACCCGTCGCATCCGGTCCCTTCCAGGGCGCATTGAGAGCGCCCGCGTTGAGCGACCCCGGCCAGCGCAGGGCAGTGCCGGTGAGCACAACGGCGTCGTATTCCTCGGGGTCGTCGTTCACGAGGATCTGCGCGAGGAACGAGCCCCACGAGTGGCCGAGCAGCACGAGCGGAAGATCGGGGTTCTCGGCGCGGATCAACTCGGTGAATTGTGTGAGCGCGGCGACGGTCGCGGGCATCCCCCCACGCCCGAGGCGGCCGAGGCGGGTGGGATCGCCGTGCTGACGAATCCCCGTGCGTCCGTGGCCGCGATGGTCGTCGGCGTAGACGGTGTATCCGTGGGCGGTGAGTTGGGCGATGACCGTGCCATATCGGCCCGCGTGCTCGCCCACTCCGTGGAGCAGTTGAACGACGGCGCGCGGGGCGGTGATCGCGGGATGGACGTCGTAGACGATCGCGACGCCGTGCGCGTCGATGAACTCCGGCATGGGCCCGACTCTACCGGGGGACTCGGCGGTCACTCGAGGCGTCCGTCAATATCGTTAGCATTGGTAATGAGCTATGCTAACTATCGAGATGACTACCGCCGATCCCGTCGCCCGCCATGCCGACCTCACCACGACCTCGCCGGGCCTCTACGAAGAGGCATCCGCGCTACGGATGTCCGTGATGCGCTTCTCGCGCCGCCTCCGGGCGGAGCGCGCGGTCGACACGATGAGCGACGGACAGATCGCTGTGCTCGGCTGGTTGCGCATGAAGGGTCCGCACACGTTGGGCGAACTAGCTGAGCGCGAACGGGTGTCCGCCCCATCCATGAATCGCACGGTCAACTGCCTGGAAGAGTGGGGATACGTCACACGCACGCCCGACGAGGACGACCGCCGCAAGGTCAATATCGCCCTCAGCGATGCCGGGCACGATGTCATCACCGAAACCGCGCGTCTACGCGACGCTTGGCTCGAGGCGACCCTCTCGGAATTCACGCCCGCCGAACGGGAGACACTCGCGCAGGCCGCAGCGCTGCTGGCACGGATATCCGAACGATGAGCGCGATGTTCCGATCTTTTTCGATCTTCAACTACCGGGTCTGGTTCATCGGCGCACTCGTCTCCAATGTCGGGGCGTGGATGCAGTCGACTGCCCAGAACTGGGTCGTCCTGACACAGTTGACCGACAACGACGCCACCGCCGTCGGCATCACGATGGCTCTGCAGTTCGGACCACCTCTGCTGCTCGTGAGCGTGACGGGATGGGTGGCCGACCGGTTCGAGCGGAGGCGGCTGCTCATGCTCACCCAGAGCATCCTGTTGCTGCTCGCCATCGCGCTGGGAGTCTTACTCCTCGTCGGCGCCATGACCCTGCCCCTGATGTACGCCTTCGCGCTCGCGCTCGGCGTCGTCATGGCCTTCGACAATCCCGCACGTCAAACGTTCGTGACCGACCTGGTCTCGCGCGAGAACACCTCGAATGCCGTCGCCCTGAACGCGGCTTCGTTCAACGGCGCCCGCCTGATCGGCCCCGCGGTGGCGGGGCTCATGATCGTCGCAGTCGGCACGGGATGGGTGTTCCTCGTCAACGCGGTCACCTTCCTCGCGACCGTGATCGCCCTCCTGCTGATCCGCCAGGGCGAACTCGTGCCCCGCGCCGTATCGCGCGCCGGATCGCGAATCGCCGACGGCTTCCGCTACGTGCGCGGCCGGCCCGATCTGATCGTCGTGTTCGTGATGGTCTTCCTCGTGGGCGCGTTCGGCATGAACTTCCCGATCTTCGCGTCCACCATGGCGCTCGAGTTCGGTCAGGGAGCCGACGGCTTCGGTCTTCTCTCGTCGATCCTCGCGATCGGTTCTGTGGCCGGCGCGCTGCTCGCCGCCCGGCGCGACCGGGCACGCCTCCGGGTCATCGTGCTGGCGACCATCGGATTCGCCCTGGCATCCGCGACATCCGTCCTGATGCCCACGTACTGGACGTACGCCGCGACCCAGATCCTGGTGGGCCTGTCGATCGTGACGATGCTGACGACGGCCAATGGCTACGTGCAGACGACGACCGAACCGAGCCTGCGCGGGCGCGTCATGGCCCTCTACCTCGCGGTCATCATGGGCGGCACACCCATCGGCGCACCGATCGTCGGCTGGGTCGCGGCCGAACTCGGCCCGCGCGCGGCCATCCTCGTCGGCTCCGCCGCAGGTCTGACGGCGTTCATCATCGGGGTGACCTGGCTGCTGGCCTCGGGCCGTCTGCACCGCCACCGCACGCGCCGGTTCGGCCTGTCGCTCGACCACACGCGTCCCATTTCGGTCGTCACGGACGCGAACCCGACCCGGGCCTGACCCGCCGACGCGCGAATTGCATCTTATGGTCGAAATTCGGCTCGGATAACGACCACAGGACGCAAGTCGGAGGCCCGAGGCCTTGGATCAGGCTTCGCGGGTGATCGTGACGCGCACGAACAGCTGGCTCTTGAACGGTCCCGCGTACACACCGCGCAGCGGCGGTACGTCGTTGTAGTCGCGGCCACGCCCGACGAGCACGTGACGGTCGCCGATCTCGATGTTGTTGGTGGGGTCGAACCCCTGCCACTCGCCGGCGAACCACTCCACCCAGGCGTGAGATTCGCCCGTGACGGCGACACCGACCGCAGCGTCGGGCTTCGGGTGCAGGTATCCCGACACGTACCGCGCGGGGATCCCGACGGAGCGCAGCGCCCCGAGAGCGATGTGCGCCATGTCCTGACAGACGCCCTTGCGGGCCTCCCACGCCTCGGCGCCCGTCGAGTGCACCCCGGTCACGCCGGACATGTACTCCACCGCGTCGCCGATCGCGACGACGATGTCGTGTGCCGCTCGGCCCGGGTCATCGTGCTGGGAGGCGATGGTCCGAGCGATCTCGGCGACATCCGGATGGGGCATCGTGCGGTTCGTCTGGGTCAGCTGCTCGACCGTTTCGATCGATCGAGCCGCCTCGACCGCGAGCCGCTCCCACGTGATGCCACTGTGCTCGATGGGCCGCGGGCGGACCTCGACGAGGCTGCGAGCGGTGATCTGCAGGTCGGCATGGGGCGAGAGCACGTCGAAGGCGCTCACCCGGGTGCCGAAGTAGTCGACGTAGGTGTTGACGGATGTCGAGGGCTCGATATCGAGCGACGAGCTCAGCACGAACTGGCTATCCGTGGTGCCGGGAAGCATCCGAGCCTCGTTGTACGACGCCGAGACATCCCCCTTGTATGAGAAGCCGGTCGCGTGCTCGATCCTCAGGCGCTTCACGAGATCTCTCCGATCCAGCTCGGCTCCGCCTGCGTCGGGAAGAACCGGGCGCGGATCGCCTCGGACGCCTCCCGTGTGACGCGCTGCACCCGATCCATGTGCCGCGGCAGTTCTCCGAGGATCTCGCCGATGGGCCGGTATTCGAGGTCGTTACGGATCTGCCCGAGCGCCCGCAGCACCGTGTTGGAGTGGCCGACGCGATCTTCGCGGGGGTCGATGGCGCTCATGCAGTCCTCGGCACGCTGGATGGAGTAGATGATCGACCGCGGGAACAGGCGGTCGAGCAGAAGGAATTCGGCGGCGTTCTTCGCACTCGGCATGCCGCGGTACGTCCGCAGATACGCCTCGTAGGCGCCGCACGATCGCAGGATCGTCGTCCACGACGGACCGGACGCCTCGGTCAGAGACCGCGTCGCGAGCAGACGTGCCGTCATGTCGGCGCGCTCGATGCTCCGCCCGAGCGTGAAGAACTGCCACGACTCGTCTCGGCTGGTCGACGAGTCGACGATACCGGTCGCGAGGGCCGCGCGCTCGCGCACCCACTGGAAGAACTCGTGCACCTTGTCGGTCTGCAGGCGGCGAGGCATCCGGGCGCTCGTGGTGTTCAGAACCTCCCAGAGCTCGGTCGAGACGATCTCGCGGGCACGACGGGCGTTCTCCCGAGCCGCGGTGAGCGAATAGGCGATGCTCGCGGGGTTCATGCGGTCGACGGCGAGTCGCGAGAGCACGTCTTCGCGGCGGACGCTCTCGGCGGCTGCCGGCGCCGTCGAACCCATGACCGTGAGCATGGCGCGGCAGGCCGTCTCTTCGTCGATCCAGGGGTCTTCGAGCAGGAGCTGCAGGTGGACGTCGAGGATGCGCGCGGTTCCGTCACTGCGCTCGATGTAGCGGCCGATCCAGAACAGGCTCTCGGCGATGCGGCTCAGCATGAGCCGTCCTTTCCGGTCACTGAGCAGCGCCCGCAGGGCGCGTGTCGAAGTGCGGCGATGCGGCTCAGCATGGCGCTTCCTCCCCGCTCTGCTGCTGCTGTTCCTGCTGTTCGGAGCGGTTGCGCGGGCGATCCTGCGGCGAATGCGTGACCTCGGACTGCTCCTCGTCGCCGTCCTCGGCGTAGATGATCGAGATCGACTCGGTGATGGTGGATGCCTGGTCGGCGACCAGTCCGGCCATGCCGTGTCCCTGGCCATATTCGATGTGGGTCGGGGCGGAGCCGCCGACGATCCAGGTGTCCTTCGATCCGCCGCCCTGGCTCGAGTTGACGACGAGTTCACCCTCGGGCAGCGCCACGCGGGTCAGCCCGCCGGGCAGCACCCAGATGTCGTCGCCGTCGTTGACCGCGAAGGGCCGCAGGTCGGCGTGACGCGGACGCATCCCGTCCTCGACCAGCGTGGGGATGGTCGACAGCATCATCACGGGCTGCGCGATCCAGCCGCGGGGGTCGGCGATGAGGCGCTTGCGGAGCTGATCGAGTTCGGCGCGCGAGGCATCCGGCCCCACGACCAAGCCCTTGCCGCCCGACCCGTCCACGGGCTTCACAACCAGCTCGGGCAGTCGATCGAGCACCTCTTCGAGCGCGCCCGGGTCTTCGAGGCGCCACGTGTCGACGATCGGCAGGATCGGCTCTTCCGAGAGGTAATAGCGGATCAGGTCGGGTGTGTAGGTGTAGAGCAGCTTGTCGTCGGCGACGCCGTTGCCGACGGCGTTCGCGATCGTGACGTTGCCGAGCCGCGCGGCGAGCATGAGGCCGGGGGAGCCGAGCATCGAGTCGGCCCGGAACTGCAGGGGGTCGAGGAAGTCGTCGTCGACGCGGCGGTAGATGACATCGACCCGACGCGGACCCCGGGTCGTCCGCATGAAGACCTTGCCGCCGGCGCACAGCAAGTCTCGGCCTTCGACGAGCTCCACACCCATCAGCCGGGCGAGCAGCGTGTGCTCGAAGTACGCCGAGTTGTAGACGCCGGGGGTGAGGACGACGACGTTCGGCTCGTCGATTCCGGGCGGGGCGGATGCCCGGAGCGCAGCGAGCAGCTTGTTCGGGTAGTCGCCGACCGGTCGGACCCGCATCGAGACGAACAGCTCCGGCAGCGTCTGTGCCATGACCCGGCGGTTCGAGATGACGTAGCTGACACCGCTCGGTACACGGACGTTGTCTTCGAGCACACGCATCTGGCCGTGCTCGTCGCGGATCAGATCGATTCCCGAGACCTGGATGCGTACGCCGTTGGCGGCATGGATGTCGTGGGCCTGGCGATAGAAGTACTGTGACGAGGCGATCAGCTGAGCCGGGATGACCCCGTCGCGGACGCAGTTCTGCCGACCGTAGGCGTCGTCCAGGAACGCCTCGAGAGCACGGACGCGCTGCTTGATTCCCGCTTCGACATGCGACCACTCGTCGAAGTCGATGATGCGCGGAACGGCATCCAGGGGGAACGGTCGCTCCTCGCCCGCGAAGTCGAACGTCACGCCCTGCGCCAGATACGAGCTCGCGAGGGAGTCGGTGCGTCCGCGCAGCTCTTCCTGAGTCATCCGCGCGAGAGCCTGATAGAGCTCGCGGTACGCCTGGCGAGACTCTGCGAGGGCTCCCGGATGCTCCGGCCCGCCGAACATCTCGTCGTAGGCGGGAAGGCCT
>NZ_HG779774.1:0-33326 GCF_000582705.2 Microbacterium sp. C448 | reverse complement strand
CCGGCTGTCTTCCGCGGCGCAAGAGTCGAGCCGTAGCCGTCGAAAAGGTCACCCATGCCCTGAGCCTAGTCCGGGCCGTGTTGCCGCGATGTTTCAGTCCCGGCGCGGCCCGCACAGGTCGGCGATGCCTCATAGCGAATGCACTGCTCAGCCCCGCCCGCCGCGGAGTGGGCGCACGTAGGCTCTGACCATGACGCAGAGCGAGCGGCAACCGGGCCGTGTTTCGGCGGGTTGGGCCGGCATCGCCGCCGTCGCATTCGGGGCAGGTCTCGGCGAGTTGGCAGCGGCGATCACCTCCCCCACGGCCAGCCCGACGGCGAGCATCGGCTCCCTCATGATCGACCTCGCCCCACCGTGGGCCAAGGATCTGGCGATCGCTCTCTTCGGCACCCTCGACAAGATCGCGCTGCTCACCGGCATCGCTGTGGTCCTCGCGCTCGTCGCCGCCGCGGCGGGTCTGATCGACACGCGACGACCGCCCTGGGGCCGCGTCATCGTTCTGGCTCTCGGCGCGTTCGGTGTCCTGGCCGCCATGACCCGGGCGAACGCGACGGGGATCTCGTGGCTGCCCTCGGTGATCTCGGCCGCGGCGGCCGCGATCGCGCTCGGCATGATCGTCCGGCGGCTCCCGTGGCGGACCCCGGCGAGTACGGCGGGCACGGATGCGCCGAGCACTCCTGTGCGGGACGGTGCCGATCCGGACCGACGCCGGTTCCTTGTCTGGAGCGTCGGGGCCGCGGTGATCGGAGGCTTTGCTGCCGTCGGTTCCACCGTGGTGCGCTCGGGCAGCCGTGCCTCGACGGCCGTTCGTGACGCCATCCGTCTTCCGACTCCGGCGACCACGGCGGCACCGGTGCCGACGAGCGCCGAGCTGAACATCGAGGGCCTCACCCCCGTCATCACGCCGAACGACCAGTTCTACCGCATCGACACCGCGCTGATCGTGCCACAGGTCGACCCTGCCGAGTGGTCGCTGCGCATCCACGGGATGGTCGAAGAAGAGGTGACGATCGGCTGGGACGAGCTGCTCGCGCTTCCCCTGGAAGAGAGCGTCACGACGCTGACCTGTGTCTCGAACGAGGTGGGCGGAGACCTGATCGGAAACGCCCTGTGGCTTGGCTATCCGATCCGCCTCCTGCTTGAGCGCGCACGCCCACAGGCCGGTGCCGACATGGTGCTCTCGCGCTCCGTCGACGGTTTCACGGCGAGCAGCCCGATCGAGGCACTGACCGACGACCGCAACGCGATTCTCGCGGTCGGGATGAACGGCAACCCCCTGCCCGCCGAGCACGGTTTCCCCGTGCGGATGGTCGTCCCGGGCCTCTACGGCTACGTCTCGGCGACGAAGTGGGTCGTTGAGATGGAGGTCACAACCTTCGCCGACGCGACCGCGTACTGGACCGACCGCGGGTGGTCCGAACTCGGCCCCATCAAGCTGCAGTCGCGCATCGATGTCCCCCGCAGTGGCTCGGTACTCGCGGCCGGTGACACGGTTATCGCCGGGGTCGCGTGGCAGCAGCACGTCGGTATCGCGGGTGTCGAGGTCCAGATCGATGGCGGCGACTGGCAGGACGCGACGCTTGCCACCGCGATCTCGGACGACACGTGGGTGCAGTGGAGTCTGCCGTGGGCAGCGACATCCGGAGAACACACGATCCGCTGCCGCGCGACGAACGTCGACGGCGAAACGCAGACGAGCGACGTGCAGGGCGTCGTGCCCGATGGCGCGACGGGCTGGGACGAGCTGAGCATCAACGTGAGCTGAGTCTCGAAGCGACGGGGCTCAGCCCGCGAGAACGACCCGCAGCTGCTCGACCGCCCAGTCGAGCTCGGTCGCCCGGACAACGAGCGGCGGGGCGATCCGGATGGTCTGTCCGTGCGTGTCCTTCACGAGCACCCCGCGCGCAAGCAAGCGTTCGGCGACCTCGCGGCCCGTGCCGAACGCCGGATCGATGTCGACACCGGCCCACAGTCCCGCCCGGCGCACGGAGGTCACGCCGGAGCCGACCAGCTCGGCGAGCTTCACCCCGAGGTGTTCACCCAGCGCGAGGGCACGCTCCTGAAACTCACCCGACGCGAGCATCTCGACGACCCGCAGACCGACCGCGGCGGCCAGCGGGTTACCGCCGAACGTCGACCCGTGCTCGCCGGGCCGGATGACTCCCAGCACGTCGGCGTTCGCGACGACAGCAGAAAGCGGCAGGATGCCGCCACCGAGCGCCTTGCCGAGCAGGTACACGTCGGGTACAACGCCCTCACGATCGCACGCGAACGTCGTGCCGACACGGCCGAGGCCGGACTGGATCTCGTCCGCGATCATGAGCACCCCGTGGCGCTCCGTGATCTCACGCACGGCGCGCAGGTAGCCCTCCGGCGGCACGATCACGCCCGCCTCACCCTGGATCGGCTCGATCAGCACGGCCGCGGTGCTCTCGTCGATCGCGGCCTCGATCGCGGCCGCGTCGCCGAACGGAACGTGCACGAAGCCGGGCGCGAACGGCCCGAAGTCATCGCGCGCCTGCGGGTCGTCGCTGAAGCCGACGATCGTGGTGGTGCGGCCGTGGAAGTTGCCGTCCGCGACGATGATGGTTGCCGCATCCGGGGTGATGCCCTTGACCCGATACCCCCAGGCCCGCGCGACCTTGATGCCGGTCTCGACGGCCTCGGCACCCGTGTTCATCGGCAGCACCATGTCTTTGCCCGCGAGCTCGGCGAGCGCCGCGGCAAAGGGACCGAGCCGGTCGTTGTGGTACGCCCGACTGGTCAGCGTCAGGCGATCGAGCTGCTCGTGCGCGGCCTCGAGGATCGCCGGATGTCCGTGGCCGAAGTTGAGCGCCGAGTAGGCCGAAAGCAGGTCGAGGTAGCGTTTGCCCTCGACATCCGTCACCCACGCCCCCTCGCCCCGCGCGATGACGACCGGCAGCGGGTGGTAGTTGTGGGCGAGGCGTTCGTCTTCGAGCGCGACGACGCGGATGCTGGCGGTGTCGAGATTCGTCATGATGCGCGGCCCCTCTGCTTGTCTGCAGCGCGAAGTTCCAGCGTGCAGCACTTGATCCCGCCGCCGCCGAGCAGCAGTTCGGACAGGTCGATCAGGATCGGGTTGTAACCCCGCTCGCGCAGTTGGGCCTCGAAGCCCGTCGCGCGGGGCGAGATCAGCACGTTCAGTCCGTCACTCGCCGAGTTCAGGCCGAAGACATCACCGTCCGCCTCCGAGACGCGGATGGCGTCAGGGTACCGCTCGGCGAGAATCGCCTGGCTCGCGGAGTCGAACGCCTGGGGCAGGTAGGCGATGGTGGCGTGGTCGGGTCCTCCACGCTCGGCACCCTGCACGGGGTCGAGCACGGCGATCGCGGTGTCGAGGTGATAGAACCGGGGGTCGGTGAGCGTCAGGCTCACAACCTCGCGCCCGAAGACGTCGCCCACCTCGCGGTGACTGTCGCCCGTCGAGCGAAAACCCGTTCCGGCGAGGATCGTCTCACCGACGAGCAGGAAGTCGCCCTCGCCCTCGTTGACCTCGACGGCCTCGGCGAGCTCGAACCCGTTCGCGGCGAACCAGGCGTTGAAATGCGCGGCTTCGGGTGCCCGCTCGACGAAGTGGAACTTCGGCCCGTACACGACGCCGTCGATCAGGAATCCGCCGTTGGCCGTGTAGACCATGTCGGGCAGCCCCGGCACGGGATCGATCAGCTCGACCTCGTGGCCGAGCGCGATGTACGTGTCGTAGAGGGTCTGCCACTGCCGCAGCGCCGTCTCGGTGTTGGTCGGGCGGCTGGGCTCCATCCACGGATTGATGCTGTAACTGACCGTGAAGTGGTCGGGCCGACACATCAGGTATCGGCGGTGCTGCGCGGTGCGGACGATGCGCGGGGCCTGCGTGTGGGCGGCTTCCGCTGCGGGGGAAAGGGGGTGCGTCGACATCTCTGCTCCTTGTAGAGGTGCGGCGGACGCTGTCCTGAGGTTCGGCGGCCCTTCGACTCGGGTTCCCGGGGAACGGCGAGGAAAGGTCGGCACGAACACGCCACGGGCATTCTCTCACCCCGGGCGTTCCGCGCGCGATCACCACCCCCAGCGTCCATGTCCCACTTCCGCTCGGTATGGCGGGCGGAATCACCGCAAAGTGGGACATCCCTGAAGCTGATGTCCCACTTTCTCCCGCTATAGCGGGCCGAAAGCGAGGAAAAGTGGGACATGACTCCCGTCGCGCGACCGCTCACCCGGCCATGACGACGACCTTGCCGACCGTGTGCCCCGCGTCGACGTGCGCGAGCGTCGGCCAGGGCATACGTCCGCTCGATCACCGGACGCAACCGACCCTCGACGACCAGCGCGAGAAGCTGACGGGTGATGTCAGGCTTGGCGGTCGCCGCGAGAGGCTTGAGTCGCGGGCCTGGCGTGAGCGAGAGCAGCCCGGCGCGGAGCATCCGTCCGAGGGGTCCGAGAACCCGGCCACCCTCGCCCGACACCAGGATGACGCTGCCCCCGGGAGTGACAAGGCGGCGAAGGGCACGCAGCGGGGCGCGGCCCACGATGTCGATGACGGCGTCGAAGGATGCCGCGGGCAACTCGGCCGGTGAAGCCCCGGCGTCGACCCGCACGTAGTCGAACGTGCGCGCGGCCCCGAGATCGGCGACGAGTCGCTCGTTACGGGCCCCGCAGATCGCCCACACCTCGGCGCCCCGGAGTGCGGCAAGCTGAACCGTATAGGTGCCGACTCCCCCGCTCGCCCCGACCACCAGCACGCGGCGGCCAGCCCCCACCCGACCGCCCGCGAGGTCGAGGGCCTGCCAGGCCGTCCCTGCAGAGACGGGCAGCGCGGCAGCCGCGACCGCATCGATCGCCGCCGGTCGAGCCACGACGCGACCGGCCGGCGCGATCGCGTACTCGGCAAGCCCGCCGCCCGGCAGCTCGCCGACGACCTCATCGCCGACAGCGGGAGCGTCCACCCCCGGCCCGATCGCAGCGACCGTGCCCGCGACATCCATCCCGCGCGTCGCGATCTTCGGTCCGCGCAGCCCGAAGAAGGCCCGGACCAGCAGCGGCTCGCCGCGCATGATGTGGACGTCGCCCGCGTGTAGGGCCGTGGCCCGAACGCGCACGAGAACCTCGCCCGCGCCCGGCTCGGGCACCGGGACGCGCGCCGACTGCACGGTCTCGGGGCCGCCGTAGGCCGGCTGACGCCAAGCCGTCATCGTTTCAGGGACCGATGGATCCGTCATGATCTTTCCTTCGCAGAGGGGTCGGCGGGGTACTGGAAGATGTCGTCGAGTCCGACCGCGAAGACGCGCGCGATCTGGAATGCGAGTTCGAGGCTCGGTGAGTACTTGCCCTGTTCGATCGCGATGAGGGTCTGTCGCGTCACCCCGATCTGTGCGGCGAGTTCGGCCTGGGTGAGACCTGCCCCCTCGCGGATGATCCGGATCGAGTTCGTCACCCGCGTGGGTTTCACCATCAGACGAGCCCCCGCCGATAGGCGATGATGCTCGCGATTCCCCCGACGAAAGCCGAGAGGGCGAATCCTGCGAACATCGTGTTCGCGATCCAGAACCAATCCACCCGGAGCGCGCTCTGCACGATCACGCCGAGTCCTGCGACCACCATGAACGCCTGTCCGACGCGGCCGCCCATGTGGGCGATGTCTCGATCGCGTTGATCGGATTTTCCGACGCCGTCGCGATCGCGCATGCCGGCGAGGACCCCCCACAGGATGCTGATCACGATGGAGGCGACGATGCTCCCGAGGATCGTCCACAGCATGATCGGCCACCACACGACGTCGGTCAGCGGACCGTCGCCGGCCTGCTGCAGCACCAGCAATACGTAGACCCCCACGCCGATCACGCTGACGATGAGCCCGACCCAAGTGTTGCGTTCTTCGTAGACCACGATCCGCTCCGATGTTTAGAATTGTTGACATCGTCACGGTACTGTGACCGCGCATCGCATGTCAAGTTTTCTTGACATGCGCCGAGAGCGAGACGGAAACCGACCCGAAATCCTGCCAGGCTATGAAGATGCCGCGCCGTACCGCCGACGAAACTCGGGCCCTCATCCTCGAGGCAGCCATCCAGTTGCTGCTCGAACGAGGGGTCACCGCGGGCGTGCAGCACGTCCGACTGCAAGAGGTGCTGCGCTCCGTCGGCCTCACCACAGGCGCGGCGTACCGGATCTGGACCGATCAAGACGACTTTCACCGCGATCTCGCCGTCGCTATGGTCGGCGTGCGGTTCGCCCCGCCGGTCACGAGCGCGACGATCGCCATCAAGGACATCGTGGCCGCAAACGGGCCACTTGAAGAGGTCGTGCGCGCGGCGGCGCTCGACCAGGTCACCTATTCGTCCAAGTTCCACCTCGAGCCCGAATCCCGCGACTCCCACGCATTCATCACGGCCCTCGCCCTCCGAACCGCGGCGGGCGCCTGGCCCGAGCTCCGTGCGGCGAGCGCCGTTCGCCATCGCGAATCGATCGACGCGTTCGCCGAGTTCTACGGCGCGCTGCTTCGCCACTACGGACGACGGATGCGTGAGCCCCTGACGATCGTCGACTTCACGGAGGCGATGGCGGCGCTCGGCGAGGGCTTCGCCATTCGCGCCGCGGAGGGCTTGAACCATCCGACATACGACATCCCCGAGGGGGCGGACGTACCGAGCGGCGAGTGGACACTGTTCGGCATCAGCATCCTCGGCATGATCGAGGGCTTCACCGTTCCGCTCGAGGATCCCGCCGACGGATCCGCTCGAGCCTGAGAGCGTCCCCCGGCCGCCCGACTCAGATTGCGGGCGGCCGGGGTCGCTGATCACTCAGCGAGAGAGACCCGCCGTCGAGCCCGAATCCGGACGGCGTTACTCATCCCCCCACAGCAATAGTTGTGGGTGATCGGAGCAAGGTCTAGAAAGATAAATTCTTTATCTTTTCGCGATCCCCGCGCTGAGAAGCCTTAGATGACGGCTTCACTCCACGGGTCGGGCGTTCCGAAGCGATGGGCCGTGATCGAGATCGACTGCTCACGCAAGAACGGCAGCAACTCGATCCGGGCCGCGGTCGTCACTTCGTCGGCATACACGGCCAGGTCCGGGTAGCCGCCCGTGGCTTCCGCGAGGGCCGCGGTGAGGGACGCGACCGCCCCCGGCGATCCGACCAGACGCGCGCGCGGCTCCGGGGCGACAGCCACGTCGTCCGCGCCCGCCGAAAGCAGAGACGCCGCCACGACCTCGGCCGCGCGCTTCGCCATCCGCTCGATCCACTGCTCGTCGGTTTCGACGCGCACCTCCACATCCAGCTCGGACAGGACACGACGAACGGCCGGCGGTAGCGCGACTGGGGCGCTCAGCGAGAAGCGTGACCGAGCACGAACACCGGCCAGCACCACGCGCAGCACGGCACGCCAGTCGGCGTCGCCCGCCGCGCGTACGGCGACGGGGACGGGGCGGTATCGGAAGAGGTTGCGCTCGACGCCGAGGCGCGAGACATCGCGCACCTGCCCGAACTCGCGATCCCACGAGATGGCATCCGACAGGGCTGCGCGGCGCACCCACTCGAAGGCCTCGTAGTCGAGCGTGGCCTGAGCCGCCTCGATGATCGCGGTCAGGCGCGAGTCGAGCCCGCGCAGGTGCAGCGACGTCGAGCGCGCACCGCCCGCCGACGGACGCCACGACCCGAGGCCCACCAGATAGTTCGGTCCGCCGGCCTTCGTTCCGGCGCCGACCGACGAGCGCTTCCAGCCACCGAACGGTTGGCGCCGCACGATCGCGCCCGTGATGCCGCGGTTGACGTACAGGTTGCCGGCTTCGACACTCTCGAGCCACCGCTGCAGGTCGGCCGGGTCCTGCGTGTAGAGCCCGGCCGTCAGCCCGTAGTCGACGGCATTCTGCAGCTCGATCGCCTGCTCGAGCGACCCGGCGCGCATGATTCCGAGGACGGGGCCGAAGAACTCCTCACGGTGAAAGCGCGACCCCGCTTCCACACCGGTACGGATGCCGGGGGTCCAGAGCCGCCGTTCGGCATCGAGCGGCCGTGGCTGCACGAGCCAGCGCTCGCCGTCGTCGAGTGTCGTCAGTGCCCAGTCGAGCTTGCCCGTCGGGGGCTCGATCAGGGGTCCGACATCGGAGCGCGGGTCCTCCGGCATCCCGATCCGCAGCGACGCAGTCGCATCGACGAGCTGGCGGGCGAACCGACGGGACCGCGCGACCGGGCCGACGAGAATCGCGAGGCTCGCGGCCGAGCACTTCTGTCCGGCATGACCGAATGCGCTCCGCACCAGGTCGCGTGCCGCGAGATCCAGATCCGCGGTCGACGTGATGATCATCGCGTTCTTGCCGCTCGTCTCCGCAAGCAGGGGCAGATCGGGGCGCCACGAACGAAAGAGCGCCGCCGTCTCCCACGAACCCGTCAAGATGACCCGATCGACGCCCTCGTGCGTGACGAGCTGCCGCCCGAGTTCGCCCTCCTCGATATCCACGAGGGCGAGAACGTCACGGGGCACCCCGGCGTCCCAGAGGGCGTCGGCGAGCACAGCGGCGCAGCGCCGCGCCTGGGGCGCCGGCTTGAACACCACGGCGGATCCGGCGGCGAGCGCCGCAAGCACACCACCGGCGGGGATCGCGAGCGGAAAATTCCAGGGCGGTGCGACCAGGGTCAACCGCGCGGGCACGAAGACGGCGCCGCTGACGGCGTCGAGTTCGCGGGCGGATGCCGCGTAATAGCGGGCGAAATCGACGGCTTCGCTGACCTCGACGTCCGCCTCCGCGAACACCTTCCCCGTCTCGGATGCGGCGACCTCGATCAGGTCCCCGCGACGGGCTTCGAGAACGGATGCGGCGCGCTGCAGAATCGCGGCGCGCTCGGCGGCAGACCGTGCACCCCAGGCGCCGCCCGCGTCGCGCGTCCGAGCGACGAGATCGTCGAGCCGCGGTTCGGAGTCGACCCGGGCGGCGAGGATCGTGCGAATTCCTGCCTCGGAGCCGGGTACGCGGGCCAGGATGTCAGCCGCCCACAGGCGCGTCTCGGGCAGGGACGGATCGGAGTCTCGGGCGTTGGAGAACCGCGTATTCGAGATACCGAGAGCCGCCGCATCCGCGCCCTTCTCACGCGGCGCGTAGACGGCGGTCTCGATGAGGTCGTCGCTGAACCGGAAGGGCGAAGGCGCGGGGGCATCGAACTCGCCGAGCGTGCCCGCGTTCGCCCCCTCGGCGATGCCGAGCACGACCTGCGTGAGCCCTGCTTCGGGTTCCGCGGGCGCGGGGCGACGAATGGCCGGCAGAGTCTCGTCCAGATCCACATCACCGGAAACGGAGGGTTCACGGGTGACGAGGTCGGCCCGCGGACGACGGCGCGGACCGGTCGGCAGGGAGGCCTCGGATGCACGCGCGATGGACGATCCGAAGCGCGCGCGTTCGCGCTGCCACAGGGCCGGGTCGTGGTGGAGGTCGAAAGCGGCGGAGAGGAAGTTCTCGCTCGACGCGCTCTCTTCCAGTCGACGGACGAGGTAACTGATGGCGACATCGAACTCGTCGGGGCGGACGACGGGAACGTAGAGCAGCACCTGCCCCACTTCGCGCTCGACCGCCTTGACCTGTGCCTGCGCCATCCCCAACAGCATTTCGACGTCGACGTCGTCCCGCACACCGCGCTCGCCGGCGAGCAGCCAGGCGTAGGCGATGTCGAACAGGTTGTGCCCGGCGATTCCCAGCCGCACGGCGGCCGTCACCTCGGGGCGGAGAGCCTCGTCGAGGCAGCGCAGGTAGTTGGCGTCGGTGTCGAGCTTGCTGTCGTAGGTGGCCAGCGTCCAGCCGTGCATCACGGCATCCACCCGCTCCATGGCGAGGTTTGCGCCTTTGACCAGGCGCACCTTGATGCGCGCACCCCCCGCCGCGACGCGGACACGGGCCCACGCCGTCAACTCGCGCAGGGCAGGAAGGGCATCCGGCAGGTAGGCCTGCAGCACGATGCCCGCCTCGAGCGAGGTCAGGCGCGGGTCCTCCAGCAGGCGCGTGAACACCGCGATCGTCAGGTCGAGGTCGCGGTACTCCTCCATGTCGAGATTGATGAAGGTGCCATCCTGTGCCGCACTGAGGTAGAGCGGCAGCAGGCGCTCCACGACCCGCTCGACGGTGTCGTCGAACGCCCACATCGATACGGAGGAGACGATCGCCGAGACCTTGACCGAGACGTAGTCGACGTCCGGGCGGAGGATCAACTCGTGAATGCCATCGAGCCGCCGCCGCGCCTCGGCCTCACCCAGAACCGCCTCGCCCAGCAGGTTGAGGTTCAGACGCGACCCGTCGGCGCGTAGCCGCTCGATCGCGGGACCCAGCTTCGCCGGGCGCGCGTCGACGACGAGGTGGCCCACCATCTCGCGCAGCACGCGCCGCGCGATCGGCACGACCGGGCTCGGCAGGGCGGGCGCGACCTGACCGCCGAGGCGCACGGCGGCGCGGAGGTACCAGGGCAAGAACTCGGGCACGAGCGGGGCGACTCGGTGCAGGTGGGATGCCGCGGCCACCAGGCTTTCGGGGCGCATGACGCCGTCCACGAACCCCACGGTGAAGGGCAACCCATTGCGGTCACCGAGGATCCCGGCCAGGCGGCGCGCCGCCGGGTCGACAGCACCCTCGGCGGACTCCGCGACCCACTTCTCGGCCAGGCGCACGGCCTCTGATTCGCGCGCATCCGTCCGCTCGGACGAGGCGTCATTCGGCTCGAGCTCAGGCATTTCCTCAGCCTATGTCCGTGCCCTCGGCCGGGCCCGGCTCACCTCGGCGCGTCGATCTGCGAGAGGGGTCAGGACCAGTCGCTTGGCGCCGCAGACCGAGGCGAGGGCAGGGTGGATGCCGCGGCCCACTCGTGCACCCAGTCCGGCACCTCGGGCAATCCCTCGGGACGCCCGACCGCCGCGAACAGCTCCTCGTGACCGAGCGAACCGCCCGAGCGCTTCAGCATCCGGGCACGGATGATGGCACGCGCGTAGATCTCGCCATCCACGACGGCACGATGCTCGAGGTAGATCGCCCGGTCGTCGTGACCGATAAGGCGAGACTCGAGCGTGAAGCGCTGCCAGAGCCCGAGCGACTTGCGAAAGGTGATCGTCTCGCTCGAGACCACCGCGTACCAGCCGTGCTTGCGCATCGCATCGGCGAGGCCCGTGCGCACGAGCAGGTCCCAGCGCCCGAGGTCGAACAGCGAGAGATACCGGCCGTTGTTCATGTGCCGCAGCACGTCGATGTCCGTGGGAAGCGTTCGCAGCCGGATGCGTCCCACCGCAGTCGGCGCGAGCAGCCCGTCGCGCCGCAACCGACGCCGCGCGGCCAGCATCACGAGAAGGGTGCGCCAGATCACATTCACGAAGCGTGACGCTACCGACGGCCGGGCCCGCCGTCGAATCCGTCAAGATTCGTTGTGGGCTCCCGACATCCGATGTCCCGCGTGTCGTCCGCCGAACGCAGGGGATTCCACCGCGGCGATATATAGGGTCGCACCATGGCGCGTACTTCCCTGAGCTCGAGCTCGTACATCACCCTGCAGATCGTCCTCATCATCGCGGGGCTGCTCTTGACCTACTTCGCGATCAGCGAGTTCATGAGCGGTGATGCCGGCGTGAGCGCGTGGATCAACATCATCCTCTGGCCGGTGCTGATCGTCGCCGCGATCGTGAACATCGTCGTCAACCGGTCCCGCGCCAAGAACTGAGACGCATCGCGGGCGCACCCCGATTTCCCCCGCACGAGAGGCTGACGTAGAGTCTCGCCATGGAAGCCGAGCTCCAGACCGATGTCGTTGTCCGCCCTGTTCGAGACGTAGACGCCGAGGCGTTGGGTCGGGTCCACGCCACCTGCTGGCACGAGACCTACGACCACCTCATCAGCCGCGCTGCGCTCGAGAGCGTATCCGCCCGGCGCATGGCCGAGTTGTGGACCCACTGGATGAACCAGGGCCCCGACTACATCCAGTACGCCGCCCTCGTGAATGGCGAGATCGTGGGCTTCGCCGGCGCCGGTCCCGCCCGGGACGATGACGCCCCGCGGTCGCGCGAGCTCTACTTCATCTACCTGCTCGCCGCCTGGCACGGCACGGGCATCGGTCAGCGACTGTTCGACGCCGTCGTCCCAGCCGACGAGAAGATCTACCTCTGGGTCGCGGACGACAACCCGCGGGCCCACGGTTTCTACCACCGCAACGGGTTCACGCTCGACGGCGCCTCACAAGAGGAGCCGTTCCTCGGCGAGACGATCACCGAAGTCCGCTTCGTCCGCTGACCTTTCTCCGCTGAGTTCAGCCCGCGCTGCGCAGGATGACCTGACCGGCTGACAGCTCCACCGCGACCCGGTTCGACGCCGAGGCCGACGTGTCGAGTCGATTGTCGAGCTGGCCGGCAGACACGTTGGATGTGACGTCGTAGTCACCCTCCGGGAGCGCCAGGTCGAGGGATCCGGCACTCACGTTCACCTCGACGAGTTGCGGCTGCGAACCGTCGAATCGACCGTCGAGCTGGCCCGCGCTGACCGTGAGGTCGGCGGACTGCACACCCGACAGGTCGAGCTCGGCGCGGCCCGCGCTGATGTCCGCGCTCACCTCACGCGCCTCGCCCGAAACGTTCACCTCTCCGGCACCGAGTTCGACCTCGAGTTCGCCGAAGCGACCGGATGCTTCGAGATCACCGGCCGCGACGGAGAATTGCGCATCGAGTACGGCGTTTTCGAGCTCGCGCGGCAGCGTTAGCGTGGCCCGCACGTCGCCCCCGAAGAGCCAGGCGCCACCGAAGGACCAGTCGGGCGCCGACACGATGAGCTCATCCTCGTCGCGCTCGAGAGTCCACCCACCGCCGGCCCATCCGCCGGTCACATCGAGCGTCGCGTCGTCCACGTCGGCGAAGTCGATGCGGAATGATCCGGCCGCGACGTCGACATCGAGCTCGTCGATGCCGGTGGCGTCGACGACCTGAGTTTCGGTGCGCACCGACGCCGACGCGATCGTCGAGATCACGGTGGTTCCGATGAGCGCGAGGGCGATGACGCCGCCGAGCGATGCGGTGAGGATCGCGACGACCCTAGCTGACTGCGAGGCCGGCTGCGAGGCAGGGTTGGGGCTGTTCTCGGGCACGGGTCCCGGGCCGTCCTCCGGGCCGGTGGGTGGCGCGGGAGGGACGGGCGGGGCCGGGGGTGTGAGCTGGTCGGTCATCGGAGTGCTCCTGTCTGGGGGGCGTCGCCGTGGTGGGTGTCGCCGTGGTTCGCGGGGGTGCCGTGTTCGAGGTGAGCGAGTGCTGCGAGCACGCGCCTGTTGCCGGAGTCGTCCTGCTCCAGATCGAGCTTCTGGAAGACCGCCGTGATGTGCTTTTCGACGCTGCCCTCGCTGACGTGCAGCGCGCGGGCGATGGCCTGGTTGGAGTTGCCCTCGGCGATGAGCGAGAGGACGGAGCGTTCGCGTTCGGTGAGCCGGCGCATCCGCTCGTCCCGACGTCGGCGACCGAGCAGCTGGGCGACGACCTCGGGGTCGAAGACCGTGGCTCCGGCGCCGATGCGGGCGACCGTCTCGAGGAACTCGGTGACATCGGCCACCCGGTCCTTCAGCAGGTACCCGAGTGCGCCACCCTGACCGGCGATCAGCTCGGTCGCGTAGCGCTCCTCGACGTACTGCGAGAGCACGAGCACGGGCAGGTCGGGGTGTGCTGCGCGCAGGCGCAGAGCGGCACGGATGCCCTCGTCGGTAAAGGTCGGGGGCAGTCGGACGTCCAGGATGCACAGCTCCGGCGCATCCGTCGCCACCGTCTCGTCGAGTTCGGACGCGTCGGGGAGGGCCGCGACGATCTCGTGACCGGCGTCTTCGAGCAGGCGCACGAGTCCTTCGCGCAGCAGGACCGAGTCCTCACAGATCAGGATGCGCACGGCACACTCACCTCTACGGTCGTCGGTCCGCCGACCGGGCTGTCGAGGCGGAACGAGCCGCCCGCCCCGATCACGCGCTGCGAGATCCCATCGATCCCGCCGCCGGGGGTGACGTGTGCGCCGCCGATGCCGTTGTCTTCGACGCGGGCCCACAGCATCCCACCCTCGCGTTCTCGGACGAGAACGCGTACCTCGCTCGCCCGAGAATGCTTGGCGGCGTTGGTGAGCGATTCGGCGATGACGAAGTAGGCGGCGGCCTCGGCCGGCTTGCTGCACCGTGCGGTCAGGCGCACATCGAGCACGACGGGAATATGCGAGCGCGAGGCGAGCGCCGAGAGGGCGGCGTCGAGTCCGCGGTCATCCAGGACGGATGCGTGGATGCCCCGGGCAAGCTGGCGAAGTTCGGTGATCGCGGCTTTGGTCGAGGTGTGCGCCTCGGCGATGAGCGCCTTGGCGGCGGCCGGGTCGTTGTCGACCTTCTGCTGCGCGAGGCCCAGCGTCATGCCGACCGAGACGAGTCGGGGCTGAACGCCGTCGTGCAGATCGCGTTCGATGCGCGTCCGCTCGACCTCGGCGGAGCGCACGGCACCGGCGCGCTGCACGTTCGAGGTGCGCGCCGCCTCGGCGAGCTGCGCCTCGCGGGAGGGAACCAGGATGGCGCGGGCGATGACACCCTGCAGGATGGCCAGTCCGATGACCGCCGCGAGCGAGAAGATCGCCGCGATGACGCCCGCGGGCACGGCCCACGCGGTCGCGACGTCGAGCCCCGTGTTGCCGAGGGGAACCGTACCGGCATCGGCGAAGAGCGGCGCGAAGGCGAGAACGATGCCGGACGTCAGAAGGCCCAGGAACCCGAGCACGATCAGACCCAGCACCGACGCGATCGCGGAGTTCGCAACCCCGCGCCACATCCCGGGATCGACGAACTGGAGCCAGATCGTGTGCAAGAATCCGCCGAACCCGGACTTGGGGCTGCGCCGGGCGCGACGCGCCGGAAGACCGAAGCCGTAGAGGCCGTCGATGCGCGCCGTCTCGAGCCATCCGATCGCGAAGAGCGAATAGACGAACGCGAGCAAGAAGATCAGGCCGATGCCGACCACCAGCACGAGGCTCAGGCCGACGCTCAGCAGGGTGATCAGGATCGTGAAGACGATCGGACCAACGAGACCGAGGGCTGTGAGGTGGAGGGCCGAGAGCGAGATGCGCCCCGGGGAGGCGAGGGGCGACCGTGTGCGTGCGGCGGGTGCCGGGGCGGTCAGGACTGTGCTGGACACAACCGAAGAGGACATAGGACCACGGTAGGCCTGGGCCCTGTCGGCGCGCGCCCGAGGCATCCGGAAACTCCACGGGGGATAACCCCCGCACGCCCAGGAGCCTCAGCGGGTCTTGACCTTGCCGAACAGGCGCGCGATGGGCACGATCACAATGGGTCGCGCGGCGATCCAGGCCGCGACGATCACGGCCGTCGAGGCGGAGAAGATCCAGAAGCCCGCCCACCCGAGGCCGTCATTGCCGGCGTACATGTGGTTGAGGTTGCGGAGCGCCCCGGTCGCGAACACGAGGGTGACGTGCACGATGATGAACACGACGAAGTACAGCATCACCGGGAAGTGCAGGGCCCGCGCCCACTCGATCGGGAAAGCCCGGTCCAGTCGGGCGGCATTCTTCGGCCAGACCCCCGACATCCGGACTCCCGTGACCGCGGCAAGCGGTGCCGCAACGAACACCGTCGTGAAGTACGCCAACTGCTGCAGGCTGTTGTAGTTCGCCCAGCCGCTCTCAGTCGGCCAGTTCAGTGACACGTACTGCAGACCCGCCGACACAGCGTTCGGAAACACCTCGAGGCTCGTCGGCACCAGCCGCACCCAGTGCCCGGTCACGAACAGCAGCAGCACGAAGATCACACCGTTCGCGAACCAGAGCAGGTCGAGCGCGTTGTGAAACCACAGGTTCAGGCTGATGCGACGCTTTTTGTTCGAACGCGGTGACCAGAACGCATCAGGCCGCTTCTCGGTGCGGACCTGCCAGCCGGTGCGGATGATCAGCACCATCAGGAAGACGTTGAAAAAGTGCTGCCACTGCACCCAGGCGGGAAAGCCGGGGGCGACGGCGACGGCCGATGCGTAGGTGCCGGGGTAGGTGACGAGGAATGCGCGTACCTCGTCGAGGCTGACGAACCAGCGGGCGAGGGCGATGACCATGCCGGTCGCGAAGACAATCCCCAGGCCGCCACCTGCCACAGCGAGCAGCCACTGACCACGCGTGAGACCCCGGATGCGCCGAGGCGCCGGTTTCGGGGCGTCCCGATTCGACGCCGCGACCCCCGGCCAAGCCGTGCGGGTGAACGGCAGCGGCGTCTTCATGGGGCCCACTCCTTCCGCTCGAGTCTATTCGGCGGGCCCCTGCCCTTCGGTTCGCTCCTCGAAGCCGGGAGGAGGCTCTCAGCCGGCCTCGGCCGGCCGCTCGGCCACCGCCTGTTCCGCCTCGGTCGGCTCGTACCCCTCGATGTGTCGCTCGTCGGGCCCGTTGTAGGCCGACAGTGGGCGGATGAGCGCGTTCGACGCCGTCTGCTCCATGATGTGCGCCGTCCATCCGGTCACGCGCGCCGCGACGAACAGCGGCGTGAACGTCAGGGTGTCGAACCCGATGAGGTGGTACGCGGGGCCGGAGGGGTAGTCGAGGTTCGGGTAGATGCCCTTGCGCGAGACGAATTCACTCTCGAGCACGTCGTAGAGCGAGCCCAGATCGGCCGCGTCGTAGTGCTCGATCAGCGTGTCGAGAGCCGTCTTCATCGTCGGCACACGCGAGTCACCCTTCTTGTACACGCGGTGACCGAAGCCCATGATCTTCTTCTTGTTCGCAAGGGCGTCATCGAGCCACGGGACGACGTTCGAGGCCGAGCCGATCTCGTCGAAGATGTGCATGACGGCCTCGTTCGCGCCGCCGTGCAGGGCACCCTTGAGCGCCCCGATCGCCCCGACGACCGCCGAGTACAGGTCGGCCTTCGTGCTCGTGATGACGCGCGCCGTGAACGTCGAGGCATTGAAGGAATGCTCGGCGTACAGGATCATCGACACGTTGAACGCCTGCGCGACGACCTCGTCGGGCTCCTCGCCGAAGGACATCCAGAGGAAGTTGCGCGAGTAGTCCAGGTCCGCCCGCGGCGGGATCGCGTCCTGCCCGCGGCGACGGCGCTGGTCGTAGGCGACCATTGCCGGGATCTTCGCGAACAGCAACTTCGCCTTGGTGAGGTCTGCCGCGGGCGAGTTGTCCGAGACATCCGCTGCCGCCGCTCCGAGCACCGACACGGCCGAGCGCACGACATCCATCGGGTGCGCGTCGAGCGGCAGCAGATCGATCGCCTGCTTGACGTTGTCATCGAGGGAGCGCTGCGCGCGCTCGGATGCCTCGAACTCGGCCAACTGCGCCGCATCCGGCAACTCACCGTGCCACAGCAGGTAGGCGACCGCCTCGAACGGCTGGGTCGCCGCCAACTCCTGCACGGGATACCCGCGGTACAGCAACGAGTTCGTCTCGGGATTGACCTTGCTGACGGCGGTGTAATCGACCGTGACTCCCGCTAGGCCCTTCTTGATCTCGATGTCGGTCATTGGCTTGCCTCCTTCCGTTGTTTCGGTCGTTGAGCGAACGCAGTGAGTCGAAACGTGTTTCGTCTCGTCGCTGCGCTCCTCGCTCAACGACCGGGGTCTCTTTACTTCGTGATGGTGAAGTTGAAGACGCTGGTGTCGAAGCGGTTGTACTGCTCGTAGTCGATCAGGTCGTAAAGGTCGGCGCGGTGCTGCATCTCATCCAGCTTGCCCGTGAGATGCCCCTCGGTGTCGAGCGTGTCGAGCGCTCGCCCGGCCGCACCCATCGCGATCCGCAGCAGAGAGACCGGCCAGATCACGATGTTCACCCCGACGTCACGCAAGTGGTCGGTCGTGAAGAGTTCGCTCTTGCCGAACTCGGTCATGTTGGCCAGGATCGGCACGTGGACCGCGGCCCGCATCGCGGCGAACTCCTCGAGCGTGCGCATCGCCTCGGGGAAGATCGCGTCGGCACCGGCATCTACGAGCGCCTTGGCACGGTCGGTCGCGGCATCCATCCCCTCCACAGCGCGGATGTCGGTGCGCGCCATTACGAGGAAGTTCGGGTCACGGCGGCCGTCCACGGCGGCACGGATGCGTTTGATCGCCGTGTTCTCGTCGACCACGGCCTTGCCGTCGAGGTGCCCGCAACGCTTCGGGTTGATCTGGTCTTCTATGTGCGCGCCCGCGATTCCGGCGTCCTCGAGCGTCTGGATCGTCCGGGCGACGTTCATGGGCTCACCGAAGCCGGTGTCGGCATCGATGATTGCGGGCAGCTCGGTCATGCGGGCGATCTGCTGCCCGCGGCCGGCAACCTCGGTGAGCGTCGTCAGGCCGATGTCGGGCAGGCCGAGGTCTGCGGCCAGGACCGCTCCCGAGATGTAGACGCCCTCGAATCCCTTACGCTCGATCAGGCGGGCACTCAGCGGGTTGAAGGCGCCGGGGAACCGCAGCAGCTCGCCCGTGGCGAGGCGCTCGCGGAACAGGCGGCGCTTCTCGGCCGGCGGGGTCGCGGAGTACAGCATCAGAACAGCCCCCGCGGCGCCGGGGCACCCTCGAGCACCCCGGGCTTCGCGACGATCGTGAGCTTGCCCACCTCGTCGGCGGTCAGCTCGGGCAGCCGTTCGGCGAGCGCGAGGAAGCGCTCGATCTCGGCCGGCTCGAGCACGGGCTCGGCCAGCAGACGGAACTTGCGGACGTAGTCGGCCCGCGCGAACGGCCGGGCACCCAGCGGATGCGCGTCCGCCACGGCAATCTCGTCGATCACGGTCGAGCCATCCGTCAGGCGGATCTCGACGCGCCCGCCGAAGGCTTTCTCGTTCGGGTCCTCCGAGTGGTATCGGCGGGTCCACTCGGCGTCCTCGGCCGTCGTGACCTTGTTCCACAGCTCGACGGTGTCGGCACGCGCCGCACGCGCCGGCAGGTACGAGTCGACATGGTGCCACGCCCCGTCCTGCAGGGCGACCGTGAAGATGTACGGGATCGAATGGTCGAGGGTCTCGCGCGACGCCGTCGGGTCGTACTTCTGCGGGTCGTTCGCGCCCGAGCCGATCACGTAGTGCGTGTGGTGACTCGTGTGAAGGATGACCGACTCGATGTTCGCGGGATCGCGTAGCGCAGGGTTCTCTGTGCCGAGCTTGCGCGCGAGGTCGATCCACGCCTGCGCCTGATACTCGGCCGAATGCTCCTTCGTGTACGAATCGAGGATGCCGCGCTTGGACTCACCCGGAGCGGGGAGCGGAACGTCGTACGACGCATCCTTGCCATCGAGCAGCCACGCGATCACGCCATCCTCGCCCTCGTAGATCGGGGACGGGCTCGTTTCGCCACGCAGCGCGCGATCGACAGCCTCGACGGCCATCTTGCCCGCGAAGGCAGGGGCGTGTGCCTTCCACGTCGAGATCTCGCCCTTGCGGCTCTGCCGCGTGGCCGTGGTCGTGTGCAACGCCTGGCTGACGGCCTGGTAGATCGTTTCTGCGTCGAGCCCGAGCAGAGTGCCGATGCCCGCGGCGGCCGACGGACCGAGGTGAGCGACGTGGTCGATCTTGTGCTTGTGGAGCGAGATCGCGCGCACGAGGTCGATCTGGATCTCATACCCCGTCGCGAGCCCGCGCACGAGCGCGGCGCCATCCGCGCCGACGTGCTGCGCGACCGCGAGGATCGGCGGAATGTTGTCGCCCGGATGCGAGTACTCGGCCGCGAGGAACGTGTCGTGGTAGTCGAGCTCGCGGACCGCCACGCCGTTCGCCCAGGCCGCCCATTCAGGGCTCGTTCGGCGCTCGGTCGCGCATCCGAAGATCGTGCCGCCGCGACCGTTCGCCGAGACGGCGTGGTCGAGGGCCTGCTGGCGTGCGGCGCTCACCGGGGCGCGGGTCAGCGAGGCCGCGGCGACGGCGGCGTTGTCGATCACCCGGTTGATGATCATGTCGGAGACCCCGGGCTCGACCGCAACGGGGTCGGTTGCGACCTCGGCGATCTTCCACGCGAGCTGGTCTTCGCGCGCCAGGTTCTCGTCACTGCGGTGGACGCGCACGTGGTGGAGCTGGGTCATGAGGTGCCTTCCGGAAGCGTGGCGGGGGTGTTCGAGCGTTCGGTGATGCTGGAGAGCGCGCTCTCGAGCGCGTTGTGAAGGTGCACGTGCGTCGCGTGGGCGGCGAGGTCCGCGTCCCCCGCCGCAATCGCCGAGGCAATGAGTCGATGCTCGGCGACGGATGCGGCCAGGCGATCGGGGTTGTCGCGCGCCAGGCGCCGCACACGGACGAGGTGCGTGCGGACGTTCCTCAGGGCGGCGGTCAAGAAGTCGTTCGCGACCGAGCTGTCGAGTTGGCGCTCGAACCGGCCGATCAACGCGTAATAGTCCTCGACGCTTTCGGATGCCGTGAGATCGGCCTCGCCGAAGGCGCGGGCCAAGTCTGCGAAGGCCGCGGCGTCACCCCGCTCAGCCGCGAGACGCGCGGCGGCTTCTTCCAGCGCGCGTCGCACCTCGAAGAGACCACGGATGTCCGCGTTGTCGATCGCCGCGACGACCGTCACGCGCGGCGATTGCTGAACCACCAGTCCGTCCGCGGCGAGCCGGCCGAGCGCCTCGCGCAGAGGGGTACGACTGACCCCCAGCCGTGTGGCCTGTTCGACCTCGGCCAGAACGGCGCCGGATGCGAGGTCGCCGTCCTGGATCTCGCGGAGGAGAGTCGCGTACGCCCGGTCGCTGGCTCGCACGGCACACTCCTTCCCTCGACGTAGACGACTTATTGTATACACAAGTAGCCCTACGTGACCGAGAAGCCCCAAACCCGACCACCCAGGTATACATAAGCCTGTTCCGACTTCCCGCGCAAGCATTCATGGACGCACAACGAGGCGCCGTTCCTTCCGGATCCGTAAGTTTCGTTGATCTTTCAGCGATATCGGCCACCGATACCCCGCGAAGTTTCCTAGGTTCGACTCGAAGGGCGCAACCGCGCTCCGAGAGAGAGCACCCGTGGTGAGTACCGGCGTGAGCGCAACGCAGCCCGATCGCACGGCCTTCTTCGTGTCCGACAGCACGGGGATCACGGCCGAGACCCTCGGCAACGCGCTGCTCGCCAACTTTCCGGGCGTCACGTTCTCGCGACGCACCCTCCCCTTCATCGACTCCGTGCCCGCAGCACAGGCCGTGGTGCGCGAGATCGAGGCCGCGGGAGCGACGGGAGCCGAGCCCATCGTCTTCAGCACGGTCAAGGGACACGAAGTCGGGGCGAGCATCCGGGTAGCGCGGGCAACCCACATCGATCTGCTGAGCGGGCACCTCACCGAGCTGGAAGGCGCGCTCGGCACGACGGCATCCGAGCAGCTCGGCCAGTTCCACACGGTCGGCGACACCGAGCGCTACTTCGCCCGGATGCGGGCGGTCGAATACGCGATCGAGCACGACGACGGCCAGAGTTTTCGCGCGCTCGACCAGGCAGACGTCGTGATCGTCGCGCCGTCGCGCTGCGGCAAGACACCGACGACCATGTATCTCGCCCTGCAGTACGGCTTACTGGTCGCGAACTACCCCCTCACCGACGATGACTACCCGACCGAGGGACTGCCCCGCGAGCTCGAGCGCTATCGGGGGCGGTGCTTCGGCCTGACCACGACGCCGCTCCGCCTCAGCCAGGTGCGCCACGAGCGGCGGGCGAACTCGACCTACGCCAGCCTCGCCCAATGCACGCTCGAGATCCGCCGCGCCGAAGACCTCTACCGGCGTGCGCACATCCCGTTCGTGAACTCCTCGACCAAGAGCGTCGAAGAGATGTCGGCCGTCATCATGCAATCCCTGCGCCTCCGCCCCTGACTTTCCTCACCGACCGTCCCGCCTCGCGCGCTCACCCCCTTCGAAAGGTTCTCCCATGACGAACATCCTCTGGTTCGATCAGGTCGGCATGGCCGACGTCGCCCGAGTCGGCGGCAAGAACGCGTCGCTCGGCGAGATGGTCTCGCACCTGTCCGCGCTCGGTGTCAAGGTTCCGGGTGGGTTCGCGACCACCGCCGACGCGTACCGCTCGTTCCTCACCGCGGACGACCTCGAGGGCCGCATCCGCCGACGGATCGACGTCGTCGATGTCGAGGACGTCGCGGGGCTCGCGGCGGCGGGGTCGGAGATCAGGTCGTGGATCGAAAAGCAGACGCTGCCCGCAGATCTCGAGCGAGACATCCGCTCCGCCTACGAACGCCTCACGGCCGACACCGGCGAGGACGTCACGTGGGCGGTGCGCTCGAGCGCCACCGCCGAGGATCTGCCCGATGCATCTTTCGCGGGTCAGCAAGAGACGTTCCTCAACATCTCGGGCATCGACAACGTGCTGGGCGCCATCCGCTCCGTCTTCGCGTCGCTCTACAACGACCGGGCGATCGCCTACCGCGCGCACCACGGATACGAGCACCACGACGTCGCCCTCTCGGCCGGCGTGCAGCGGATGGTGCGCTCGGACCTCGGCGCCGCGGGTGTCATGTTCACCGTCGACACCGAGTCCGGGTTCGACGGCGCGGTCTTCGTGACGAGCTCGTACGGACTCGGCGAGGCTGTCGTGCAGGGCGCGGTCAATCCTGACGAGTTCTACGTGTCCAAGGTCGCGCTGGCGGCGGGCCGCCCGGCGATCCTCAAGCGCTCCGTCGGCGAGAAAGCCATCGCGATGCGCTACACCGATGACCGTCACGCCGGCGCGAGCACGGCGTTCGTCGACGTGCCGCAGGCCGACCGCATCCGCTTCTCTCTCAGCGACGACGACATCACCGAGCTCGCCCGCCACGCCCTCGTGATCGAGCAGCACTACGGCCGCCCGATGGATATCGAGTGGGCGAAGGACGGCATCGACGGCGGGCTGTACATCGTGCAGGCTCGTCCCGAGACGGTCGTGTCGCGGACGGATGTCGGAGTCATCCGTCGCTTCGTGCTGAACGACTCGGGTGAGGTCGCGGTCGCCGGCCGCGCCATCGGCCAGCGGATCGGCGCCGGTCCCGTGCGGGTGCTGCGCGACGTCGCGCAGATGAACGAGTTCCAGACCGGCGACGTGCTGGTCGCCGACATGACAGACCCCGACTGGGAGCCGATCATGAAGCGCGCGAGCGCGATCGTGACCAATCGCGGCGGGCGCACCTGCCACGCGGCGATCATCGCGCGCGAGCTCGGCATCCCGGCGGTCGTCGGCACGGGGGACGCGACGCGGTTGCTCGTCGACGGTGACGAAGTCACGGTCTCGTGCGCGGAAGGCGACACGGGGTTCGTGTACCGCGGGCTGCTCGACTTCGAAGAGCAGCTGACGCATCTGGATCAAATGCCGAAGGCTCCGGTGAAGATCATGATGAACGTCGGCACGCCCGACCAGGCCTTCTCGTTCTCGCGGCTGCCGAACGACGGTGTCGGGCTCGCGCGGCTGGAGTTCGTCATCAACCGGCAGATCGGCATCCATCCCCGAGCCCTGCTCGAGTTCGACACCCTTCCGGCGGATCTGAAAGAGCAGATCGGCACCGCAACAGCGGCGTATGCGACGCCGCGCGACTACTTCGTGCAGCGTGTGGCGGAGGGCATCTCGATGATCGCCGCGGCGTTCTGGCCGGAGCCGGTGATCGTGCGCCTGAGCGACTTCAAGTCCAACGAATACGCCAACCTGCTGGGCGGCGACCGCTACGAGCCGCACGAGGAGAACCCGATGCTCGGGTACCGCGGCGCCTCGCGGTACATCTCGCCCGACTTCCGTCCCTGCTTCGACATGGAGTGCGAGGCGCTCCGGCACGTGCGCGACGAGATGGGCTTCACGAACGTGCAGATCATGGTGCCGTTCGTCCGCACCGTCGGCGAGGGGCATGCGGTCGTCGAGCTGCTGGCCGAGAACGGTCTGCGCCGTGGAGAGAACGACCTCAAGGTCATCATGATGTGCGAGCTGCCCTCGAACGCCCTGCTCGCGGATGAGTTCCTCGACTACTTCGACGGCTTCTCGATCGGCTCCAACGACATGACGCAGCTCACCCTCGGGCTCGACCGCGACAGTTCGCTCGTCGCGGCGACCTTCGACGAACGCGACCCGGCGGTGCGGAAGATGCTGTCGATGGCGATCACGGCTTGCCTGGCGCGGGGCAAGTACGTCGGGATCTGCGGCCAGGGCCCGTCGGACCATCCGGATCTCGCCGAATGGCTCGTGGAACAGGGAATCGAGTCGATCTCGCTCAACCCGGACACTGTTGTCGAAACCTGGATCCGACTGGCCGCGGCGGCAACCCCGGCGGCCTGAGTATCTGAGTGCCTGAGCGCCGGTAGCCTTGCCCGAGTGACTGAACACTCTCGCTACATCGTCGCGACCGACGGCGCGTGCAAGGGCAACCCCGGCCCCGCGGGTTGGGCATGGGTTGGCGAGGACGGGCACTGGGCGTCCGGCTCCATCCGCGAGGGCACCAACAACATCGGCGAACTGCTCGGGCTGCTGAAGGCGATCGAGGATCACCCGAACGTGGCCGAACTCGTCGTGCAGGCGGACTCGAAGTACGCGATCGACACGTACACGAAGTGGATGGACGGGCACAAACGCCGGGGCTGGAAGACCTCGACCGGCGCGCCCACGAAGAACGTCGAGATTCTCGAGCAGTTGATCGCGGCTCGCGACGCCCGCCGTGCGGCCGGGATGCCGGATGTCGTGCTCGAGCACGTCCGCGGACACTCGGGTCACGTGCTCAACGCGTGGGCTGACGAACGCGCGGTGCGGTCGTCCGAGCACGCCGCGAAGGGTGTCGAGAGCGCGTGGTCGTCTCTCGGCGGGCTGCACCCGGTGCTCGATGTGTCGCTAGCCCCGAAGAACGGCCGCTGACCCCCGCTTCCCGCGGCGCCTCGCCCGCGAGTGCACGACTTACGCGCGAGTCCGCCGGTTGGCGCCGAGACCGCCGCTTAGTCACCGCAAACAACGGGCAGGCTCGGCAGCAACCGGCAAACTCGGCGGGATGACGCGCGGTTCAGGCTGCCCCGGTCGTTGAGCGAGGCCAACGACCGAGACGAAACGACAACCCGCGCCACCCGCGTTTCGACTCGCTACGCTCGCTCAACGACCAAGGCCGCCATCGCCCGGTCGTTGAGCGAATTCGCTAGCTCGGGCGCGACGTCGGCGAGACCTCAAGGGTCTTGGCCGGGTCCATCTCTGCCACCGGGGCGAGGGCTGCGTCGATCGCGGCCATCGTGTCGGCATCGAGGACGACTCCGGACGCCTTGACCGAGTCCTCGAGCTGCTCGGGGCGCGAGGCCCCCACGAGCGCCGCCGCAACGTTCGGGTTCTGCAGAACCCAGGCGATCGCGAGCTGCGGCATCGTGAGCCCGGCCTGCTCGGCCACCGGCTTGAGCTTCTGTACAGCGGTCAGCACGTCGTCGTCGAGGAACCGCTTGATGAAGCCCGCGCCGCTCTTCTCGTCCGTTGCGCGCGAACCCGCGGGCACGTCCTGACCCGGCAGATACTTGCCGCTCAGCACGCCTTGGGCCATTGGCGACCAGACGATCTGAGACATCCCGAGCTCTTCCGATGTCGGGATGACGTCGGCCTCGATAACGCGCCAGAGCGCCGAGTACTGCGGCTGGTTCGAGACGAGCTGGAACTTCAGCTCCTTCGCGAGGGCATGACCCGCGCGCAGCTGGTCCGCCGTCCACTCCGAAACGCCGATGTAGAGCGCCTTGCCCTGACGCACGATGTCAGCGAAGGCCTGCATCGTCTCTTCGAGCGGCGTCTCGTAGTCGAAGCGGTGCGCCTGGTACAGATCGACGTAGTCGACACCGAGGCGGTCGAGCGACCCGTCGATCGAGTCCATGATGTGCTTGCGGCTGAGTCCCGAGTCGTTCGGGCCCATGGGGCCGGTCGGCCAGTAAACCTTCGTGAAGATCTCGAGCGACGCGCGGCGCTGCCCCTTAAGCGCCTCACCGAGCACCTCTTCCGCAGCCGTGTTGGCGTACGCATCCGCCGTGTCGAACGTCGTGATGCCGAGATCCAGTGCTTTGTGAACCGTGGCGATGGCGGCGGCGTTCTCGACCTGGGACGCGTGCGTCACCCAGTTTCCGTACGTGATTTCCGAGACCTTGAAGCCGGAGTTGCCGAGGTAGCGATAATTGACCATTCGTCTACGCTAGCCCCGCACACGACACCCCGAGGCGGACATGTCCATCCCCCACGAGACCGGCCTGGTTCCCGCGCGGGTGCGACACCTCGCGGGCGATGCCGAGGGGCGAGCCGTATGGCTCAACGAGCGCGGCGGAACGACGTATCGCGCGGGCGATGTGCACATCAAATTCGGACCCCTGAACGCCGAAGAGTCGATGGCAGACGAGGCCGAGCGCCTCACATGGGCCGGGCGTTTCATCCGCGTCCCTGAGGTCGTGGCGCACGGTATCGATGAGGACTTCGAATGGCTTGTCACTCGCACGATCGCGGCTCAGAGCGCGGTGGCGCCCGGGTGGATCGCTCGCCCGGCGATCGCGGCACATGCGGTCGGCGCCGGGCTCCGGATGCTCCACGACAGCCTCCCCGTCGCGGAGTGCCCGTGGCGCTGGGACGTAGAACAGCGGAGAGCGGATGCCGCGGGCCGAGGCATCCGGCTTGATCCGGGATTCGAACAGGCCCCCGCGGTCGACCGTCTGGTCGTATGCCACGGCGACGCATGCGTTCCCAACACCCTGCTCGCGGACACGGGGGACCCGACCGCGCACGTCGACCTCGGACGCCTCGGCGTCGGCGACCGCTGGGCGGACATCGCGGTCGCGGCAATGTCGACGGAGTGGAACTTCGGTCCGGGGTGGGAGTGGGCCGTGCTCGAGGGTTACGGAATCAAACCCGACGCGGCCCGCATGGACTTCTACCGCGATCTGTGGAACGCGACGTGAGCGACCGACTGCGGCGACCGACTGCGGCGACCGACTGGGGAGACGGCAGCCTACGGAGTAGCGGCCGCCGCGGCCTCGTCTTCGACGGTCGCGACGAGCTGACCGCAGGCCCCGTCGATCTCTTTGCCGCGGGTGTCGCGCAGCGTCGTCGGGATGCCCGCATCGTTCAGCCGGCGGACGAACTCGTTCTGAACCGACTTCTCGGACGCGGTCCAGATCGACCCCGGCGTCGGGTTCAACGGAATCGGGTTGACGTGCACCCAGCCGCGCCCGCGGGCGTTCAGCTTGTCGGCGAGCAGATCGGCGCGCCAGGCATGGTCGTTCATGTCCTTGATCAGGGCGTATTCGATCGACACACGACGGCCGGTCTTCTCGAAGTAGTTGTGGGCGGCGTCGAGGGCTTCGTCGACCTTCCACCGTGAGTTGACCGGGATCAGTTCGTTGCGCAGCACGTCATCGGGTGCGTGGAGGGACAGCGCGAACGTGACCGGGATGTCTTCCTCGGCGAGCTTCAGGATCGCCGGGACGAGACCGACGGTCGACACCGTGATGCCGCGGGCGCTCATGCCGAGGCCCTCCGGCTGGGGCGCAACCATCACGCGGACCGCCTGCATGACCCGCGCGTAGTTCGCGAGCGGCTCACCCATTCCCATAAAGACGATGTTGCTGACTCGCTCCATGCTGTGGTCGTCCGCGCGCTTTCCGCCCAGCTCACCCGCGGCGATCAGGGCGTTGGCCCGGACGATTTGCTCGATGATCTCGGCCGCCGACATGTTGCGGGTCAGGCCCGCCTGACCGGTCGCGCAGAACGGGCAGTTCATGCCGCATCCCGCCTGCGACGAGACGCACAGCGTGATGCGGCCCGGGTAGCGCATGAGCACCGACTCGACGAGGGCACCGTCGTGCAGCTTCCACAGAAACTTGATCGTGTCGCCGCCGTCGGTCTGCAGGCGGCGCACCTCGGTGAGCAGAGGCGGCAGGAACCCCGCGACGAGCTCGTCACGACCGGCGGAGGGCAGGTCCGTCATCAGCGCCGGATCGGACGTGTAGTGCCGGAAGTAGTGCGCCGCGATCTGCTTGGCGCGGAAGCCCGGGAGCCCGAGTTCTTTCGCGCGCTCGGCGCGGGCTTCGGGCGTGAGGTCGGCGAGGTGCACGGGAGGTTTGCCCCGCTTGGGGCTCGCGAACTGCAGCAGGGGTTTGCCCGAGGCATCCTTCTGCTGCTGCCACCCCTCGGTCGCCGGGCGCACCTGGCGCACGGGACCCGGCCCCGTCGGGCGGACGGGAGAGTCGGGGGGAAGGGCAGTCATGCTTCCAGGCTACGGGACCGCTACCGTGGAAAAGGTGGAAGAAGACGTCACGGTCCGACCGATACGCCCCGAGGACGCGGGCGAAGTCCTCACTCTGCAGCGCGCGGCCTTCGTGCAGGAGGCGCTGATCTACGGCACTCCGAACATGCCGCCCCTCACCCAGACGCTGGCCGAGGTCGAGGCGGAGTTGGTCGAGAACGACGGATGCGTGGCGCACCTCGGCCCCCGGATGGTCGGTGCGGTCCGAGCCCGCCGCGACGGTGAGCTGTTCCTGATCGGTCGGATCGCGATCGCGCCCGACATGCAGGGCCGGGGCGTCGGCTCGCGCCTGCTCGCGGCGGTCGAGGCCGCGGGGCGTGCGGCGGGGGCCGTTCAGGCGGAGCTGTTCACGGGTTCGCTCAGCGAGGCCAACCTGCGTCTCTACGAACGTGAGGGGTACGTCGAGACCGAGCGGGTCGACGGCGACGACGGCATTCAGCAGGTGTTCCTGCGCAAGCGGCTCGGCTGAGGCCGAGTCAGACGCTCTCGGCCGCCCGTCCAAGATGGCGTGACAGCGCCTCGAGCGCGGGGCGCTGGCCTTTCACGAGCAGGGCGGAGGCGGCATCCGCATCGATCCACCGCGCATCGTCGACCTCGGGAAACTCGACGGTGCGGCCCGAGCGAGGCGGCCACTCGAGCCCGAACGTCCCGTACGTGAACGCATCCGGGGCGAAGCCCGCGCCGTCCCCGACGAAGACGACGACGCGCTTACCTGAGGCGTAGGGGAACGTGCCGAGCTCGGCATATTCGACGTCGGGCGCATCCACGCCGAGCTCTTCCACGAACTCGCGGCGGGCTGCATCGAGCGCCGACTCGATATCCGGGTCGAACTCCCCCTTGGGAATCGACCACGCACCCTCGGTCTTGCGAGCCCAGTACGGCCCGCCCATGTGGGCGATGAGGATCTCGAAGCCGTCGGCGTGCGACGTGATCCGATACAGCAGGATCCCGGCGCTCATGACGGGCATAGCGTGTGTCTCAGTCGAGGAAGATGTCGGGGAACAGTCGGTCATCCGGTGTACCGGGCACCGCTGCGTACCCCGAGAAGTCGGTGACGCCGCTCTCTTCCAGCACGTCCTCGACGATCAGCGAACGGCCCGTGTTCTCGCGCGACGGCGCCGTGAGCACGAGGTACGCGGCATCGGCATAGATCTCGGGCGTGCGGCTCGCGGCCATCACCCGGTCGCCGCCGAGCAGATTCTGCACCGCCGCGGTCGCGATCGTCGTGCGCGGCCAGAGCGTGTTCGCCGCGATCCCGTCGGGCGCGAACTCCGCAGCGAGGCCCAGCGTCACCATCGTCATCCCGAACTTCGACAGCGTGTAGCCCGTGTGGGCGCCGAGCCAGCGCGGCGACGGGTTGAGCGGGGGCGACAACGACAGGATGTGCGGGTTGCCACTCTCGCGCAGCAGGGGCACTGCCGCACGCGAGAGCATGAACGTGCCGCGCACATTGACGTCTTGCATCAGGTCGTACTTCTTCGGCGACAGGTCCAGCGAGCCCGACAGGTCGATCGCGCTGGCGTTGTTGACGACGATGTCGATCCCGCCGAACTCGCCCGTCGTTTTCAACACGGCCTCGGTGATGTCGTCGTCGTTTCGCACATCTCCGACGATCGGAAGGGCCTGTCCCCCGGCCTCGCGAATGCGCTCGGCGGCGGAGTGAACGGTCCCCTCGAGGTGCGGATGCGGAGTGTCGGTCTTGGCGAGAAGTGCGATGTTCGCGCCATCCGCTGCTGCGCGCAGCGCGATCGCGAGCCCGATGCCCCGGCTGCCGCCGGACATCAGGATGGTTTTGCCGGCCAGGCTCTGTTCGGTCACGGGGTCTCCTTCGGGGCGGCTGGACGAGCATCGGGGTGTGCGGGGGGACGGACGGATGCCGCAGCGAACGCGGCCACGCGAGCGCGCGCATCGGGGGTATCGAAGGCGGCGCCGATCGTCTGCGCCTCGTCGTCGAGATTCTCGGCGAACGACCGCCGTGCGCCGGCACGGATGAGGCGCTTGGCCTGACCGAAGGCGGCGGTCGCGCCGTTCAGCCAGAACCGGGCGATCTCTTCACCTCGCGCGGCGGGGTCGGCGGCGACCTCGGTCACGAGCCCCCATTCCAGAGCCGTCGCCGCGTCGATCGTCAGGTCATCGAGCAGCATCCGGAGCGCCCGCGTCTGGCCGACGGCCGCGGGCAGCAGGGTCGAGACCGAGAGGTCGGGGGTCAGGCCGATGTTTGCGTATTTGCTCACGAACCGGGCACCTTCGGCCGCGACGATGTAATCGGCCGTGAGCATGAGGCCGAGGCCCCCGCCCGCGACCGCACCCTGCACGACAGCGACGACGGGCTTGTCGGACTCGACGAAGGCGCGGATGCCCTCGTGGATGGTGTGCGCGGCCGCGGTCACGTCGGCGCCGCTGGCGCCCGAGGTCGCCATCTCGACGACGTCACCCCCGGCGCAGAAAGCCGGGCCCGCGGCATCCAGAATCACGGCACCAACCGTGGCGTCGGCGGCGATCTCACGCGCGAGATCGCGCCAGCGAGTTCCCATCTCGAACCCCATCGCGTTGAGAGACGCGGGACGGTTGAAGGTCAGGCGCGCAAGCGCACCGTCGCGGGTGTAGACGATCGAGTCGCTCATGCGCGGGTCTCCTTGCCGAGGTGTTCGCAATTCATTCAATTCGAGCGGGGCACCGGGCGGAACCCCGGAAAGCGGGGCACGAGAGCTCGAGCCTCATGCGGCGGGACTGAATTGTGGACGCACGCGCGGCAAGACTCACTTGGGTGCCATCCGGATCGCGCCGTCGAGGCGGATGGTCTCGCCGTTCAAGTACCCGTTTTCGGCGATGTGCGCGACGAGTGCCGCGAACTCTTCGGGCCTACCCAGCCGAGCCGGGAACGGCACCTGACCGCCGAGAGAATCCTGCGCGGCCTGGGGCAGGGCCTGCAGGAGCGGCGTCTCCATAATGCCGGGGGCGATCGTCACGACGCGGATGCCGTAGCGGGCCAGCTCGCGCGCGATCGGCAGCGTCATCGCGTGCACACCGCCCTTGCTGGCCGCGTAAGCCGGCTGGCCGATCTGCCCATCGAACGCGGCCACGCTCGCGGTGGTGACGATCACGCCACGCTCATCCGAGGCATCCGAGTCCGTCTCGGTCGGTTCGTTGGCGACCATCGCCGCCGCGGCCTGGGAGATGACGTTGTAGGTGCCCACCAGGTTGATCCGCACGACGCGTTCGAAGTCCTCGAGCGGCGTTGGGCTGCCCTCGCGATCCAGCACCTTGCCGGGGGTCGCGATGCCCGCGCATGCGACGACGACGCGCAGAGGAGCGAGAGCGGATGCCTCGGCCACAGCCGCGCGAACCTCGGGCACGCTCGTCACATCGGCCGGCGCGAACACCCCGCCGAGTTCAGCGGCGATCTCGGCGCCGCGCGATGTCGGCAGATCCAGGATCGTGACGAGGGCACCGCCCGCGGCGAGGCGTCGCGCGGTGGCAAGTCCCAATCCGCTCGCCCCGCCCGTGACGAGGGCTCCGGCTCTCTCGATCTGCATGCGCTCTCCTTCGAACCGCTGGCATCCAGTTCCAGCCTACGCGACACGCGGTCCCTGTACCCTCGCGCGAGACTTCACCTATGTCACCAATGAGCGCGCAGAACGTGACAGAGGTGAAGTCTCGCGCGCAAGCGGGCCGGGGGCGGGCGGGGTCAGGTGGGCGGGGTCAGGTGGGGCCGAGGATGAAGTTCCAGCTGCCCGTCGCCACGGCGATCGAGATCGCGGTGGCCGAGATCGCGGCTCCCGCCGCCAGCAGCACCCATTCGGGGGCCCCCCAGCGCGACGGCCGAGCCCAGGTGCGCGGCACGGGCCGACCGTCCGCATCGACGATGTGCCCGCCGAACCCTCGCGCTTCCATGGCTGTCGCGAGCTTCGACCCCCGCCGGATCGAAAGCACGAACAGGGCGAATGCCATCCCGAGCGTGCGTCGCACCCGCCCGACATCCGCGACGCCGCGGGCCCGGCGCGCGAGGGCGAGCGCCCGCCAGTCGTCGCCCAACAGCCCGAGCAGCCGCATCCCGGCGAGCGCCCCGAGCACGAACCGCGCGGGCAGGCGCACGAGCTGCGCGAGACCGTCGGCGAGATCCGTCGGGTCGACCGTGACGAAGAGCACCACTCCGGGCAGCGCGATCGCCAGAACACGGAAGAATGTCGCGAGCGCCAGCTCGAGAGATCCGTCGCTCACTCTCACGAACAGCCACTCGAAATAGACGGCACCGGATGGTGCGCCGTACAGGGCGATCGTGACCGCCGTCAGCGGTGCGGCGATCCAGACGGGAAGCGTGCGCACCCAGAACTCGCGCCATCGCAGACCCGAGAGGGCGAACAGGACGAGCTCGAGCGTCAGCGCGGTCGCCGCCGAGACCGCATCGATCGTCAGCACGAGCGGCACCGCAATCAGCAGGGCGGCCGCGAGCTTGGCGACCGGGTTGATGCTGGCGATCGGGCCGCTCCGGATGCCGACGGTCGCACTCATGCCGAGGCCCCGAGCTCGAAGCGTCGGGCGTGCAGGGCGTCGAGCACCGCGGCGTCGTGCGTGACGACGACGACGGCCGTGCCATCGTCTCTCAGCTCGGCGATGATCGCGACGAGTTCGGCCCAGGTCACGGCATCCTGACCGAACGTCGGCTCATCGAGCACGATCACGCGGGGGCGTGTCGCGAGGGTGGCAGCGACCGTGAGCCGCCGCTTCTCGCCGCCCGACAACGTGTACGGGTTCGCCTCGGCAAGCCGGTCGAGCCTGAGCCGGACGAGCAGGTCATCGACGCGAGCCGCGATCTCGTCTTCCGGCAGCCCGAGGGAGCGCGGGCCGATCTCGAGCTCACCGCGCACGGTCGTCGCCAGCAGTTGGTGCTCGGGGTCCTGGAACACCGTACCGATCCGGGTCAACAGCGCCCGCGACGACCACTTCAGGGGATCGCGCTGCGGCCCCTCGGCCAGGGCGCCGGATGCCTGGACGCGGCCGCCGAGCCCCGGCAGGAGCCCCGCGAGTGTGAGTGCAAGGGTCGACTTGCCCGCCCCGTTCGGCCCGGTGATGCCGAGGACCTCACCCGCACGCACGTCGAGGCGCACCGGTCCCGCGACCCGCACACCCTTGACCCGACCGACCGTCAGGT